>NZ_QTMM01000016.1:0-302 GCF_003635445.1 Parabacteroides sp. AF17-3
TGGCTGAAATGTTATCAAACCAGCGATTTGCGATACCGGGCTGTTGTGGAGCGTGAGCAAGCGAAATCGCTCGCCCTTCCGCCCGTCTCCGAGGCTTACAAGGAGGAGCGCGAACGGGTATTTCTGCGCCGGGTGTTTGAGCAATACCGGGCAGGCTGTCCGATCGAGCGGCTTTATCCGGCGCGGGTGTATCTCTCCCTGCAAACACGGGGAATTATCCGCGACAGTCCGGAGGCGAAACGGACTGCCATGCGGCAAGCGGCCGGTTACCGGCCTGCCGGGAATATGGTGATAGACGAAGA
>NZ_QTMM01000016.1:312-222518 GCF_003635445.1 Parabacteroides sp. AF17-3
GGTTACCGGCCTGCCGGGAATATGGTGATAGACGAAGAGATGCGGCTGGCGATGGTTAAGCAGCAGGCGATGGGGATTTTGTTGAAAAGATTTTTTGATAAAGCGATAGAGGCGGGTCGGGAGGTGTTGAAAGCGGGGTGATTTTGGTTATCCAATGTGGCCAAATTGGGTAGTGTAAAACCGCCAAATTGGGTAGTTGAAATGCGCCGATTTGAGCAATTTCAGATCGCCATATTTGGTAATCCTGGCAAATTGAGTTATCTTTGCATCATAAATTCAACTATTTATGGCTAATAAATATCGTCCACGTATTATAGATATAGAACTCTCCACACGATTAAAAAGTATAGGTGCAATTGTTTTGGAGGGCGCAAAATGGTGTGGTAAGTCCACAACTGCGGAGCACCATAGCAATAGTGCTGTTTTTATGGATGACCCTCGCAGGCGTTCACAATACATGATATTTGCAGAGGATAATCCTGATATAATACTTAATGGAGAAACACCTCGTTTGATTGATGAATGGCAACTTGCACCTATAATATGGGATGCTATACGTTATACAGTGGATCATAGAAATGGAATGGGTCAGTTTATATTGACAGGTTCAGCCAAACCTGCAAATAGAGAAAAAATAAGTCATTCAGGAACCGGGCGTTTTGCTTGGTTACGGATGCGTCCGATGGCATTATTTGAATCTGGAGATTCTACTGGGGATATTAGTTTGTCAAAATTATTCAGTAATCCCAGAATGTCTATTGGATGTGAGGCAAAATCTGATTTACAAAGAATCGCGTTTTTAATTTGCCGTGGTGGTTGGCCGGTAGTTTCAGAATTACCTGAAGATGTCGCATTGAACCCTGCTAAAGATTATTATGATGCCGTAGTGAATGTGGACATTCGTCAAGTGGATGGGGTGGATCGAAGTGTTGAAAGAGCAAAACGACTTATGCGTTCATATGCAAGATTTCAAGGTACACAAACATCCATCAGGCAAATTGTTGAAGACATGAACGGTGGCGATCCCAATGTTGTGGAAGATAAAACGGTTAGGAACTATCTTGATGCATTACGTTCAATGTTTGTAGTAGAGGATATGCCTGCATGGAATCCAAATTTGAAATCTAAAACAGCTATACGTACTGCGGATACCAGATATTTTGTTGATCCATCAATAGCAACAGCCGCAATGGGAATAGGTCCTGGAGATTTAATGAACGATCTCAAAACATTCGGTTTATTATTTGAAACATTATGTGTTCGTGATTTAAGGGTTTATGCCCAATCATTGGCGGGTGATGTATATCATTACCGGGACAAGAATGGACTGGAATGTGATGCTGTTGTTCATTTACCAAATGGAGATTATGCATTGATTGAAATAAAATTAGGAGGAGAGAAACTCATAGAAGATGGCGCAAATAGTTTGTTGCGACTAGCGTCTAAAATAGATGTTAATCGTATGAAGCATCCTTCTTTTCTCATGGTACTTACGGCCACTGGAACATTCGCATATAGAAGAAAAGATAACGTGTTGGTTGTACCTATTTCTACTCTTGGAGCATGAAGCATTTGCATTAGATGAATTATATCGTCACCATAAGGATGTGGCTTATGAAATAGTTTGCAGGGCAAGAGCAAATGAAGCTGGATATTTAAAAGAAATAATTCAAGTATATAGTGAAATGGGGCTTGATGCTGATACTATCCATAGGTTTGATTTTAGTCCCACGATTTATCCACCGAGAATATGCTTTAAAGTACCCCTTTTACTATTTGGGAGAAAAAAAGAAATCCCTGATAATATCTAATTATCAGGGATTTGCTTGATTTTCTTTTGTTTCTTGGTGATCCGCCTGGGGTTCGAACCCAGGACCCCATCCTTAAAAGGGATGTGCTCTACCTGCTGAGCTAGCGAATCATCCTGTGCATACTCTGTATTGCGGTGTGCTTTACTTCTGTATTGCGGGTGCAAAGGTAGGGTTTATTTTTGAATTTGCAATAGCTGGAGTAATTTTTTTGAAAAAAATTACTTTTCTTTCTTTTTCTCCGGTTGAATATCAGCCGGGGGAGGAGCGATAATGTCCTCTTCCAGCAAGATAAAACGCTTATAATAAGACAGACAGAGCGTTGTGAGCGGTAATGCGATGATTAAGCCGATAAAACCTAACAAAGTTCCCCAGATGGAGAGCGAAAGAAGGATGATGGCCGGATTCAGTCCCATTGCTTTTCCCATGATACGCGGCGTAAGGTATAAATCCTGGATACATTGTACGATTCCGAGTATTAATAATCCCGAACCGAAGATAATCCAGAAATTCTGTCCGGTCTCTGCCGACTTTAGCAGGCTGAGGATGACCATCGGGATAAGGCCGATCGCTTGCAGGTACGGAATCAGGTTCAGCACGCCGATAAATAACCCGAGCGTCACGGCCAGCGGGAAACCGACGATTTTGAAGCCTATCGAAAGTAAAACTCCGACGCATAGCGCAATCAATGACTGCCCGCGGAAATAGCGGTTCATGCTCTGCTCCACATCGTCGGCCAGCCCTTTGGCGAAAGGACGGATGCGTGCCGGAATCAGGTTTATCCAGCCGTTGGCTATCTTTTCGTAGTCGAGCAGGATGAAAATGAAATACAACAGAATCACGAATATAATCGTTATGCTGAAAAGGATGGAGAATGTGTTCGACAGGATGTTCCAGACCTTCGGGGCGAGCTGCTTGATTGCATTCTGTATGTTCTCCCGGCTGAGGAGTTCCATCAGCTGGTTTATGTCTACATTGTTTTCGAGATATTCGATCCATGAAGCTGGTATAAGCGGAACATGACCTTCTCCCGGATTATGCGTGCGCATCAGGTTCAGGGTCCGCTCGGCTTCCTGGGCGACAGACGGAACGACCAGTGCGGCGGCAATCCCGATAATCAGCGATGCGGAGATGATGACTGCGACGATGGCCAGGATACGGCTTTTCAGCTTCAGCTTATACTGGAAGAACTTGACGAAAGGTTGCATCATATAGGCGAGCAGCCAGGCAATCAGGAAGGGGAGCAAGGCGTTACGCAATACGGTAATCAGGTAAAGCAATACGCCAATGATGACGATGCTGAATACGATACGTGTCACCCGGTCGAACGTAAAAGGTCTTTCAAACAATGAGTTCATATTATAATTTTTATCTTTGCTGAACAAAGATAGAATAAAGTAGAATAGTATAATAAGATGATAAAGAAAATATTATGTGCCGCCCTGCTGCTCGGCTGTTTTTTACAGCCACAGGCACAAACTCCGCAGCCTGTCAAACAGTTACTGAATGCTCCTTATATGAAAGGGGCTACTTTCTCCATCGTGGTGAAGGACCTTCAGGATGGGAAAACCGTCTATAATTATGATGGGGACCGGGAGGTTTCGCCTGCTTCCGTGTTGAAAACCGTCGCTACGGCTACGGCTCTGGAGATTTTGGGGGACGATTACCGTTTTCCGACTTCGCTGGAGTATGACGGTTCTATAAAAGAGGGTGTGCTGAACGGTAACCTGTATATCAAAGGCAGTGGCGACCCGTCGCTGGGTTCGGCTCATTTCGCTCCGGACAGGAATGCGTATACGCCTGCGAAAAATAAATTCGTACCGGAATGGATTGCAGCTTTGAAGAAGGCCGGTATTCGGAAGATTGCCGGGGCGGTGGTGTCGGACGAGCGAATCTTTGACACGGAAGGTGCTTCCATCAAATGGCTGCGGGAAGATATGGGAAATTATTATGCGCCGGGCAGCTACGGGGTTTCCGTGTTCGACAATATGTATAAGTTGTATCTGAAGTCGGGCGCTGCGGGCAGCCGTCCGGTGGTGATCGGCACTGAACCTGAACTGCCGGGTGTCCGTTTCACCAATTACCTGAAAGCGGCGCCTGTCTCGTCGGACAGTGCCTATATTATCGGTGCTCCGCTTGCCGGCGAACGCTATTTGTACGGTGTCGTTCCTGCCAATCGCGAACGTTATGTGTTGAAGGGGGATATTCCTGATCCGGCATTGTTCCTGGCGGAGTATCTGACCGCATGCCTGGAACGCGAAGGCATTGCGGTGGGAAAGAAGCCGACCTGTTACCGGATTGAATCGGAAGCGGGGCGATGGAAGACGGTGGAGAGGAAAACGATTGTCACCACCTATTCCCCAACGTTGAAGGAGATTGCGGGGGTGACGAATCATGTGAGCCATAATTTGTTTGCCGACGCGTTGGTCAAGACGGTCGGTCTGCAATATACTCCGCGGAAGAATGAGGTTATTTCTTCTTTCGGCCGGGGTGTCCGGGTGGTTGCCGCCCATTGGGACAGGAAGGGGCTGGATGTTTTCCCTTTGCGGATGCACGATGGCAGCGGGTTGGCTCCTGCGGATAAGGTTTCTGCGGAGTTTATAGCCGATTTGCTGGTTTATATGGCGACGAAGTCCGATTATGCCGAAGCCTTTATCGAATCCTTGCCGCAGGCCGGTATCGAAGGTTCGGTGCGAAATTTCCTGAAAGGTTCCGGTTTGCAGGGGAAGGCTCGTCTGAAAAGTGGCGGAATCACCGGTGTGCGAAGTTATGCCGGCTATATAACAAAAGACGGCAAGCGGTATGCCGTTGCCGTTTTCTCCAATAACTATGCCTGTAGCATGAGCGAGATGACGAGAGGGTTGGAAAAGTTGCTACTGCAACTTTTCTAAGGCAGCAGTGCCCTCTGTGCCAGAAACTCCATGAACTTCTGTTTGTAGTTGTCGGAGATGGGGATGTATTCTTTGCCGAACACAATCCGGTTGCGTTCGATTACTTTGATCTTTTCCGGCTGGACGATAAAGGAGCGGTGCACGCGGATGAAGCGGTTCGCCGGCAGCATGTCTTCCAGGCTTTTCATACTCATCAGCGAAAGGATGGGGTGGGTTTCGCCTTCAACGAATATCTTGACATAATCTTTCAGACCTTCGATATAGAGTATTTTACGGAGTTCGACCTGTACCAGTTTATATTCCGTCTTGATGAAAATGCTTTCGACGGAGGGGGAAACTGCCTGGGAAGGGGCGGTTCGCGAACCACCCGTACTTGCGCCTTCGCGCAGCAGTTCGTACCATTGCAGCGCCTTATTGGCCGATTTCAGGAAGTCGGCGTAGCTAATCGGTTTCAGCAGATAATCGAGTGCGTTGACCTTATAGCTGTCGAGCGCATACTGGCTGAAAGCGGTCGTAAAGATGATGCGCGTATCGGTCTTCAGGATGCGGGAAAACTCCATTCCGTTGAGCTCCGGCATCTGGATATCGAGGAAAAGCAGGTCGACCGGCTCTTTGCTGAGGGCGGGAAGCGCGTTGACGGCGCTATTGTATTTTCCCGCCAGTTCCAGGAAAGGCGTCTTGTTTACATAACTTTCCAGCAGGCTGATAGCCAGCGGTTCGTCGTCGATGATTGCACACTTCAGAATCATAGCCTAATTTCATTTTTCACTTTTCGGTTCTTCGCCGCTTATTTGCAGCTCCAACATGCTGTAGTAGTTGTCACCCTCTACACCGTATGAGAAGATATGCCGGTTCGGATAGATCAGTTCCAGGCGTTTCCGCAGGTTCTTGATTCCGATTCCCGAGCCGCTCTTGTCCTGTTCCGCATCTTTCGGGAAATAGCTGTTTTTCAGGTAGCAGACGACCCTGTCGCCTTTCTGGTGGATATCCAGGTCGATGAACGATGGCTTGCTGTTGCTGACTCCGTGTTTGAAGGCATTCTCGATAAGCGAGATAAACAGCAGGGGAGCAATCAGCGCGTCGGGCTTGGTGGCAGCTATTTCCGTTTTCAGTTCCACATGTTCCGGCAGGCGGATACGCATCAGTTCCACATAATTACGGATGAAATCCAGCTCTTTTTCCAGTAACACCTGCGGCTGGCTGCTGTCGTAGAGTACGTAACGCAGCAGGCGGCTCAGGTCGTGGACGGCTTCCTGTGCCCGTTCGGGACTGAAAGCGATCAGGCTGTAAATGTTGTTGAGCGTATTGAACAGGAAATGCGGGTTCAACTGGCTTTTCAGGTTCTGCAATTCGGCTTCGGCACGGCTCTTCTCCAGTTCGCGACGCATGGATTCTATCTGGTACCAGCCGCTGGTCATCTTGATGGCGACACTCAGGCCGGCCACCAACGCATAAAGCATGGCATTGACCGTAAAGAAGCCGATGATATCTTTCAGCTCCCTCTCCGAACGATGCGGATGAGGAATCTCCGGCGGCGGCAATAATTGCATCAGCAGGTGCACCAGGATGATTGCCGAGGCAATCAGGGCCACGTTGCTCAGAAAGAATTTCCATCCGTGACGTGAAAACAGATAGCGGTTGACCAGCAGGAAATAGTTTACGTAGAAAACCATCATGAACGATAACGGGACGATGACGGAACGTAAATAACTTGTGACGGTTAATACCTGCGACTCCCTGCCTGTAAAGAAAAAAGGCAGTCCGAACAGGATTCCCCAGGCGGCAATATGGATAATGCCGCCCATCCCCCGGAAAGGGGGAGAGATGTGTGTCTGTGTTGTTCCTTCTGTTTTCATCTGCTACAAAGATAATTAATTATTGGTTGCTGCAAAACTGGATGCGTCTTCCGTTGCGACGAGATGCGCCTTCCGTTGTGACGAGATGCGTCTTCTGTTTCAACCGGACGCGCCTCTCGTTTCAACCGGACGCGTCTCTCGTTTCAACAGGACCCGTCTCCTGTTTTCAGCCGGATGCTCATCCGTTTTTTTATTCGTAACGAATCGCTTCGATCGGGTCGAGTTGGGCCGCTTTCTTGGCCGGATACCATCCGAAGAAGACCCCGGTGACGGTACAGACGGCGAACGAAAGCACTACGCTCCACGGTTGTATGTAAATCGGGAAGTGTGCCACCGCGTTCACTACTAAGGCTGCGCCTACACCGAGCACTACGCCGATTAATCCGCCGGTCACACTGATCAGGATGGATTCAATCAGGAACTGTGCCAGAATGTCGATGCCCTTGGCGCCGATACTCATACGCAGACCGATTTCGCGGGTACGCTCCGTGACGCTGACGTACATGATATTCATAATCCCGATACCTCCAACGAGTAGCGAAATACCAGCCACAGCCGCCAACAGCACGGTCATCATGTCCGTAGTGCTTGTCAACATCGTGCTCAACTCCTGCTGACTACGGATGGTAAAATCATCATCGTCACTTTCCTTCAACTTATGGTTGCGGCGCAGTATTTCAGTTATCTCGTCAATGGCCTGGTCGGTATATTCCTCTTTGAGGGCCGAACAGGTGATGCCTTGCAGATGGGTGATGGCCAGGACCTTTTTCTGAATAGTTGTGTATGGAGCTAAGATTAGGTCGTCCTGGTCCATTCCCATGCTGTTGTATCCTTTGCTCTCCAACACACCAACGATGCGGAAAGGCAGTTTTTGAAAACGAATGACTTTTCCCACGGGATTCTCGCCACCCGTGAAAAGGTTGTCGACGACCGTCTTGCCGACTACGCAGACTTTGGCGGCGGTCTGGATGTCCTGTTCGGTGAACATGTCACCGTCGCCTACCTTGTAACGGCGGATTTCCAGATAGTCCGGGCTGATACCGTAGACGGTGGTCGGGGCGTTGTTGGCGCCGTAGATGGCTTGTCCGCTGCTGTTGACCGACGGTGAAACGGCAGAGACATAGCGGGTCTCGTCGACGATATTCTGGTAGTCTTCCAGCTTCAGCGTCTCCATGGCGGAGGCATCCTGACGGACACCGCCGCGGACGTCTGCGCCGGGATGTATCATAATCATATTGGAACCCATCTCGCTGATTTGGGCCTGTATGCTCCGTTTGGAACCTTGCCCGATGGCCAGCATCGTAATTACGGAGGCTACGCCGATGATGATGCCGAGCATCGTCAGGAATCCGCGCAACTTGTTGTTGGCAAGGGCACGGAGGGCTATTTTTATGAGGTTTGTTCCGTTCATAATCAATCGTCGTTTTTCGGCAATTTGGCTAATGCCTCTGCCGCATTTTGTATGTTGTTGTTCACTGTATCCGCAGTGACATGCCCGTCGCGCAGGGTGATGTTACGGCTGCTGTATTGGGCGATCTCCGGATTGTGTGTTACGAAGATGATGGTACGTCCTTCGGCATGGAGCTTCTGGAAAAGTACCAGTATCTCGAACGAGGTGCGTGTGTCCAGGTTTCCCGTCGCTTCGTCGGCGAGGATAACTGCCGGGTCGTTCACCAGGGCACGGGCGATGGCAACGCGCTGCATCTGTCCGCCGGACATCTGGTTACTCTTGTGCATCAGGCGGTCGCCCAGCCCTACGGCCACCAGTGCCTCTACGGCTTTCTCGTGGCGGGCGGCGGCACTGAAAGAGGGATTGTACATCAGGGGGAGTTCCACGTTTTCAACGGCTGTCGTTTTGGGCAGCAGGTTGTAACTCTGAAATACGAATCCGATCTTGCGGTTACGCAGCGTGGCACGGGCGTTTTTCCCCATGGTGCGGACTGAGACGCCGTCGAGATAGTATTCGCCGCTGGTCGGTGTGTCGAGGCATCCTAACGTGTTCAGTAGCGTACTTTTTCCCGAGCCGGAGGTTCCCATGATGGTCACGAATTCGCTTTCATGTATCGTGAAGCTGACACCCCTCAGGGCGTGAACGGTTTCGTCACCGACATGGAAGTCACGCTTGATATTATCTAGTTTAATAATCTCTTTCATTGTTCGTTCTGTTGTTTAATTCTGACACACCCCCTGCCCCCTCTCGAGAGGGGAAGAGTTACTACTTGTAGGTAGATAACAGGTAGTGTCGGGAGTTTCCTTTCCCCTCTTGAGAGGGGGGCAGGGGGTGTGTTACAGTTTACAATATCACTTCTTCTTGTTTCCTCCCGGAGGTCCCGGCATGAACGGGCTCTTTTCGGCTGCTTCGGCCATTGGGGCGGGAGCGTCGGAGGTCAGGTCTACGGCTATTTCTTCGCCTTCGGTCAGTCCTTCGGTCACTTCAATCATATTGCCGCTGGTAGAACCGACGGTGATGGCTCTCGGAGTGAGCTGCTGGCCTTGTTTTACCCAGATGATGCGTTTGCCGGCGGGAGCTTCCTGTGCACTGTTTTCGGTGGTGTAGCCGGTGCCCGGCAATAACTCTTCTTCAGGGACGAAACGCAATGATTTGGTCGGCACTGTCAACACGTTTTCGCGTTCAAGCGTATAGATGGTGACGTTGGCTGTCAGACGCGGTTTCAGCTTCAAGTCGGGGTTGTCGGCTGTGATGACCACCTCATAAGTGACAACGGTTGAAGTGGAGGTCGACGAACTGCTGCTACTGCTACTGTCGCCCAGGCGAATCTGCCAGACGGTTCCTTCGAACACGTCGTTCGGATAAGCGTCGACGGTGAATCTGACGCGCTGTCCGTTTTCTACGTTGCCTATATCGGCTTCATCTACATCGGCGATTACCTGCATCTTCGTCAGGTCGGCGGCGATGGTGAACAGGGTCGGGGTTTCGAAGCCGGCGGCAACGGTTTGCCCTTCTTCAACGGCGCGGTTGATAACGACACCGTCTATCGGGCTGGTGATGGTCGCGTATTCCAGGTTGCGGTTTACCTTCACCATCGAGGCCTGGCTCTGCTCGTAAGCGGCTTTGGCCTTCTCGTAATTGTAGGTGGCCGTTTCGTAATCGGCGTCGCTGATTAGCTTCTTGTCGAAAAGGACTTTGCTGCGGGCATAGTTCTTTTGCTGGTATTCGTATTCGGTTTTGCTGCTAGCCAGCTGGGCCTGGGCGGAAGCGAGTTCGGCTTTCAGGTTGACTTTATCCATTTCTGCGATTAACTGGCCGGCTTTCACAACGTCGTTGTAGTCGGCATAGAGCTTGTCGATGATGCCGGATACCTGTGTACCGACTTCGACCTCGGTCACCGGTTCGACTGTCCCGGTTGCCGTTACTGTGTTTGAGATGGAGCTGCGGCCTACTTTGGCTGTCTCGAGCCGGATGCCGCCTTTCGACGTTTTACCTGTGAAGAACCAGATTCCTCCGGCTACGACCAGCACGCCTGCTATACCGATAATAAGTTTCTTGTTCATATCTTTATCTGTTTTATTTTTTCTTTACTGGAAATTTAGAGCAGGTCGATTTCTTCTCCCTGGTAGAATCGCAGTAGGCCTGCATTCAGGATCGCTGTGTATTTGGCCTGGAGCGTTTCCTGTTGTGCGCTTAGCAGGTTGTTCTTTTCCGTGAGCAGTTCCACGGTGTTCTTCATGCCCAGGTTGAACTGTTCGCTGACAAGGGCGTAGCTGGCCTGTGTGCTTTTCAGTTTCTGGGTGGCGGCTACGTATTGCTGCTGTGCGCTGTTGGCACTGAGCCAGAGGCTTTCGATGGTTTTGTAAAGCGTTTTCTGGTTGTCCATCAGGTCCAGTTCGCTGGTCTGACGTTGCAGTTTGGCTTTATTGACAGCACTTTTGGTCTGCCGCTTGTCAAAGATGGGGATGCTCAGGGTCAGCCCTATCGAGTTGTTCCAGTTCTGTTTCACCTGTTCGCTGAAGCTGAAGTCGTTGCCGTTGGCATTGGTCGTTCCGATGCCGGCGCTGAGGCTCAGGCTCGGAATGTATCCGGCGCGGGCAATCTTGATGTTCATGTCGGAGGCCTCTATGTTTAGCTTGCTCGATTCGATTTCGGGACGCAGGTTGAGGGCGGTCTGATAAACGTCATCCTTGGTAGGGAGCGGTATCAGCACGCTGCTGTCGTCGAGTGGCGGCAGGAAAAGGTCCATTTCGAAGTCGCCGTCGAGTTCCAGGAGTTGCTTGAGTTGCAGCTTGTAGTTTTGCAGGGTCGTTTGCGAAGTGACCAGCTGGTAGTTGTCGTTGCTGACCTGTGCTTCCAGTTGGGCGAGGTCGCTGGAGGCGATGCTTCCGGCGTTGAACAGTTCCTGTCCGCGTTCAAACTCTTTCCGGCTGACTTCCAGTGTCGATTCGTTCACCTTCACGGCTTCGGCGGAATAAAGTATCTGCACGTAGAGCTGGGTGATGTTTTCCTCGATGGAGTTTTCGCTCTCGTCGACGGTGAGTTCGGCCACGCGGCTGTTCAGTTGCTGTTGTTTGAGCGTGTTCACCCGTTTGCTTCCGTTGTACACGGTCCAGTTTGCATCGATGCCGTAGCTGCCGTTGTACGAGGTTTTGCTTTCGCTGGTGGTGATGTTGTCGCCGCTGATGATGGTGCCGCTCGCACTGTTCGGACGGTTCACGATACGCTGGCTGATATTACCGCTCAGGGAAGGGAGGAAATCCGCTTTTGCCGTCTTTACATCTTCCTGAGTGCTTTCGACGTTGATGCGGTTTCGACGAATAGTGATATTATGCTCCAGTGCATAATCTATACAATTACGAAGCGTCCATTGCTTCGGCATGTCGTCTTCTGCTTTCATCCCGGCGGGCAGGAGAAGCAGGCAGGAGAGGATTATTAGAGATACTTGTTTCATAATGCTTTCGTTTTGCGACCTAAACATTCTTTTTACCTTGTTACGGAAGCAAAACTACTTTACATTAAAAAACTATACAATCAGAATAGAAATAGGGCAGTGGTTCATAGACGAATACGGGAATTTCACCGATAAACAGGAGAGGGCTGTTGTTAATAACAATGGTATATAAAGTTTGTAGATGGCACACAGATGACGCAGATTGAGCAGATGACCACAGATTTATATTATTTAAAAATATATTATCTGCGGCTATCTGCTCAATCTGCGTCATCTGTGTGCTATCGTGTGACTGAAATCTCAGATTTCTTATCGCTCGAGAGAAACGGTTGTTTTGCCACCGGACTTCCGGATGAATATCTTTTTGTCATATTCATCGTCATCCGAGTAGATATGTGTGCCGTTGTATTTCCAGGAAACGATTTTCCCCCAGTACTTTCCTCCGACAACGCCCTTGTCTGTGTATTTATAGGTGATTTCCATTTTATCGGTATCGCCGTTTACATAGATAGGGAACGTATAAGTACTTTGTCTTTCATCTCCGTAAGCGCTCACCGTACAGTAATGGAGTTGTTCTTCCGAATCATAAAGTATCCAGTTGTGATTGCCGTTGTAGCGGATGGTGTTGCTTTCGATGTCGCGGATGTTGTCGTAGGTGCGTTCGAGCGGATTGTCCAGTTCTTCGTTCCACGAGACAGGGAAGGTTTTCAGGTCGCTCGGGTTGATGAGGTCGTTTCCCTTTTCATCTATATAATAGAATCGTAAAGTGTTTCCTCTTGAAAAGAAGTTTCCCTCCGGTATATTGTTATACCATACTTCTTCGTTGTCTTCTTCCTCATCTCCGTCTTTGCCGTTTAATAAATAGTTGTTGCAGCCGGAAAGGACGGTCGCACAAAGGAACAGCAGCCATATGCCGAATAGGTTATTTGTTTTCATCGTATATAAACACTTTACTTATTGATTCTTATAACTCTCTCAACCAGATATTCCGGAAGCTGATCGGTTCGCTCGGGTCGCCGTGGCTTTGCAGGATAATCGGGCCGGCTCCGTGGGGAACGACTTTCGGGAAGCCGATATATTCGGTTGTTCCGAGGATGGTCGTATTGTTCTGTAAAACGATGCCGTTCTGGATAACGGTGATGCTGGGAGGAACGCGGTAGGTTCCGTCTTCCTTGAAAATCGGGGCGGTGTAGATGATGTCGTATACATTCCATTCGCCCGGTTTACGCATGGCGTTTGCCAATGGCGGTGTCTGTTTGTAGATACTGCCGGTCTGGCCGTTCACGTATGTTTCGTTGTTGTAGCAGTCGAGTATCTGAACTTCGTACATCCCTTGCATGAAGATGCCACTGTTGCCGCGTCCCTGGCTGGTTCCGGTGATGTTTTCAGGAACACACCATTCGATATGTAGCTGGTAGTTGTTGAACTTCTGTTTGGTCTGGATATCACCGGTCTTTTTATTGACTGTGAATACGCCGTCGTGAACGGTCCATTGGGCCGGTTGGCCGTTGGTGCTTTCCCAGGCGGAGAGGTCTTTGCCGTCAAACAGGACGATGGCATCCGACGGGGCGGAATTTGTTTTGATATCTCCCGGAGTTACAATCTTGGGTTGAGGCGTCCAGTACTCCGACATGCCCGGAGTCATCTTTTCCGGTTGCGGATACTCTTTTTGTTGTGCGCTCAGATTTACGCAGGCGGTGCAGGCCATAGCGGCCAGTGTTGCCTTGATAGTGAAATTTCTATTCCTCATGGTCTAAATAATTATGTAGGTTTACAATTAAGTGATTGCAAATCTACATAATTATTTGCCACGTTGTAGCATCTGCTACCGGAAAATACTTTTATGCGTTATGGTTGAAGAGGCGTTGTTCGGCCAGTTGCTCGTATTTGGTGCCCGGACGGCCGTAGTTGCAGTACGGATAGATGCTGATGCCGCCGCGAGGGGTAAAGATGCCCGTCACTTCGATATATTTCGGGTCCATCAGCTTGATAAGGTCTTTCATGATGATGTTGACACAGTCTTCATGGAAGGCTCCGTGGCTGCGGAAGCTGAAGAGGTATAATTTCAGACTCTTGCTTTCCACCATCTTCACATCGGGTATATAGTCGATATGGATAGTCGCAAAATCGGGCTGTCCGGTGATGGGGCAGAGGCTGGTGAATTCGGGGCAGTTGAAACGTACCCAGTAGTCATTACCTTGATGCTTGTTGGTAAATGCTTCCAGCACTTCCGGGGCATAATCCTGTTTATATTCGGTAGAACCGCCCAGGAGGTGCAGTTCGTTTTCATTCTTTCTTGTATCCATTTTTGCAGTTACTTGTTAGCTGTTAACTTCCTTCTAAGGTATTTCTCTAATCCTTCCCGGCGCAGTTTGCAGGCGGGGCAATGGCCGCAACCGTCGGCTGGGACGCCGTTGTAGCAGGTCAGTGTCTGCGTGCGGACCAGGTCGAATACGCCCAGTTCGTCGGAGAGCTGCCATACTTCGCTTTTATCGCGGTCCATCAGAGGTGTATGGATGACGAACTGTTCATCCATCGCCAGGTTCAGCGTCACATTGAGCGAGCGGACGAAGGTGTCGCGGCAATCGGGATATCCGCTGAAATCGGCCTCCGATACGCCGGTGACGAGATGGAAAATCCCTTTGCTCCGTGCCATGATGGCAGCGAATGTCAGGAAAACCATGTTCCTTCCCGGTACGAAGGTGTTCGGATAACTGTCGGCCGGTTTGTCTTCATCCATTTCGATAGAAGTGTCCGTCAACGAGTTAGGCGCCAGTTGGCTGATTAGCGATACGTCCAGCAATTGGAACGGCACGTCGGCATCGGCAGCAATCTTGCGTGCAATATCAATTTCGAGGGAATGTTTCTGGCCGTAAGTAAAACAGACGGCTTCTACGCGTTTAAAGTGCTTCTTGGCCCAGAACAGGCAGGTGGTGGAGTCTTGTCCACCGGAGAAGCATACCAGAGCGGCATCTTGATGTTTCATATTTTTCTTGTTTTATACGTGGTTCAGCAAGCACACGGCAAGGGAAACGTTCCTTTGCGTTGCAAAGATAAGGAGATTTTCTGAATTATTTATTCTGTGGAGTAATTGCACAATAAATGCGGAAATGTGCCGCACATTCTTGTTAAAAGTGTGCAATATTAAAGAAAAGTCTTTATCTTTGCCGGCGTTTGCATCTGAGAGGATGTTATAAGAGAGGTATTAATTAATGAATATTTTATGAAGAAAGTTATCGCTTTAGCATGTCTTTCCATGCTTCCGATGTCGTATGCAGCGGCAGAGGGTTACCAGGTTAACGCTCAGAGTACCAAGCAGGCAGGTATGGGACACGTTGGTGTAGCCATGAAGTTGGGTGCAGAAAGCATGCATTTTAATCCGGCTGGTCTGGTGTTTATGGATAAGAACGTGGATTTGTCGGCCGGTATTACCGGGGTGTTTGCCAATGGTAAGTTTACGGGAGATGATGGTTATGTACAAAAAACGGATAATAAGGCAAGTACTCCTTTATATGTATATGCCGGTTTCAAGATTTATGACTTCCTGGCAGCCGGTATCAGTGTAAACACTCCTTATGGTAGTGCGATTAACTGGGGACGCGACTGGAAAGGTGCTCACCTGGTGCAGGATATCTCTTTGAAGGCATTCAATATTCAGCCAACTGTTTCCTGGAAGATTATGGATAACCTGAGTATCGGCGCAGGCCTGATGATGGAATTCGGTAATATTGAACTGAATCGTGCCTTGATTGCTCCGCGTGCCATGACAGGTTTGGCTGAGAGCATGATGGGGCAACTTGGGCCGATACTTGAAGCAAAGCCGGAATTGAGACCGGTTGTTGACCAGTTGGTCACAGAAATGGCTAAATATGACGAAGTATCCGCAGCTTCTGCTTCTTTGAAAGGAGATGCAGGTATCCGTTTCGGGTTCAATGTGGGTGCGATGTATGATATTAACGATAAATTCACGGTCGGTTTATCTTACCGTTCAAAGGTGAAAGCCCGTGTGAAAGAAGGTGATGTCCGTTTGAGCTATGCTAATGAATTAGGAATTAAAGGATTGTTGGAACAGGTAAATGGCTTGGTTGGTCAGCTCCAGGCAAGTGGCATCACTATTCCCGGTATTCCTGAGGGCGGAATCAATATTCCTCCACTGGACCAGGCTACTTTCTCTGCTGAACTGCCTCTGCCGGATAACTGGAATGTCGGCCTGACTTACAAACCCAATGACCGCTGGATTGTTTCCGGTGAAGTTCAGTTTGTAGGCTGGGGTGCTTACAACTCTTTAGTTGTGAACTTCTATCCGGCATCCGAATTGAGCGATTATGATATCGATGCCCCGAAGAAATATAAAAACTCACGTATCTATCGTTTGGGAACCCAGTTCGCAGCAACAAACCGTCTGGACCTTCGTTTAGGTGCATATTTCGACGAAACTCCGGTAGAAGATAATTATCTGAATCCCGAAACTCCGAGTATGAACAAACTGGGTATCACTGCCGGTTTGAGTTTCCGTCCGTTACAGTCTTTATCCGTTGATTTTGCATTCTCTTATGTAACAGGTTTCGGGCGCGACGGTTCTTATACCGACCTGGACCTTTTAAAGAAACCCCGTACATTCGGCGGACATTACAACGTATATGCCTTGATGCCGTCTATCGGTCTTTCCTACGCTTTTTAACCTATACATATATAATTACAGAAGAAGAGGGCTTGTCTTGGTGGCAGGTCCTCTTTTCTTTTTGGGAATACGGAGGTTTGTTTTATTCGGGAAGAACTTATAGCTTGCGCGGATGAAATAAAAGTTCCATCAGGGTGGGGAAATAAGCCCATTGCAGTGGGGATTTTTCCCCATTATGGTGGGGACTTTTCCCCACTGTGAAAAAAACTTTGGGGAAATTAGAATGAGATGTGATGGATATAAGTAAAAAGATATCCAAAAACAACAGAGATGTATTTAGCGGATGGCTACTTTGCGGACAGTTTCGCCGATGCGGACGATATAGTAACCTTTGGCGATGTTAACGGTGTATTCGCCATCCGGTTGTTTCAGCTCGATTTCCTTGACACGGATGCCTACTACACTGTATATTTCCAGCTTGCTTCCGATGGGAGCATTCTTCACAACCACCTTGTTGTCGTAGGCGCTGATTTCGATAGAATCGGGTTCTGTCTGCTTTATGGCATGCGTTGCCTGAACCGTTTGCTGCGCACTTGCAATAAACGGGGAACCAACGTAAGCGCTGATCAACAGGATTATGGAAAATAATATTCTCATATTCGAAACCCTAAATTCGTACAAATGTATGAATAATTTTGAATATGCTGGATATTTGGCAGTTATTATTTAAGAAAACCACGATATTATATAGGCAAAACCATCCCTTCGGCTCCGAGAATGGTGCCGGGATATACTTCTTCCGCTTCACGATGCAATGTTGCCAAGTCCTCGTAACGGGCAGAATAATGGCCGATAACGAGGCGTTTGACACCGGCTTTCAGAGCGATGTCTGCCGCTTGCCGTGCTGTAGAATGGAATGTTTCTTTGGCGCGTGCCTTGTCGCATTCGGCAAAGGTCGCCTCATGATAAAGAAGGTCTACCCCTTCAATGATCGGGATGACGGAAGGATTGTAGGCCGTATCCGAGCAATACGCATACCGTTTGGGGGGAGCTGCCGGGCGTGTCAGTCGTGAATTGGGAATCACTTCTCCTTCCGGCGTGACATAATCCTCTCCCAGCTTGATATCCTTCATGCATCTGACGGGGACCTGATAGAAGTCGGTCATCTCGCGGATGATATGGGCTTCTTTAGGCTTCTCGGCAAACAAAAAGCCGCAGGTCGGGATACGATGTTTCAGAGGAATGGAGTAGACGGAAAGCGAGCGATCCTCCATAATCAGCGAATGACTACGTGTATCCACAGGATTGAAACGGACTTCGTAAGGCATGCCTTTACAGAATGTATCCAATACCGGACGCATATAGTTTTCGATCTCTTTGGGTGCATGTATCACCAGTTCGCCGGTGCGTCCCAGCATACCGAGTGTGGAGATCAAGCCGGGCAGACCAAAACAATGGTCACCATGCAGGTGGGATATGAAAATATGATTCAACCGGCTGAATTTGATACGCATATGGCGCATCTGCACCTGTGTGCCTTCGCCACAGTCTATCATATATAATTTGTCCCGTAAATCTACTACCTGAGAGGTTGCCAGATGCCGTGTTGTAGGTAAGGCCGAACCGCATCCCAAAATGTTTAAATTGAAATCTGCCATAAAGGAATCCCTTGGATAATTGTTTGCAAAGATAATACAAAAGCATCTGTGTTCTGTGAAAAATAGCAAAAAATGCGGTCGGATTGTTCCGAAGATGCTTCGGATTACATATATTTGTTTGCTGTCCTAAAGGAAGCATTCTATAGTAAGTAAAAAAGACTTAAGATATTTTATTCTAAGCCTTAACTAACTTTTTCTTTTTGTTTAAAACGGTTAAATGTAGAAACGGCCAAGCGTGAGCTTCGCCGTTTCCTTTGTTTTATGGGGTATGTTTCTTGCAAAGGGCGGTTCGTGAACCGCCCGTACGGACGCCGTGTTCTTTAGTAAGTGTGCCCGTCTTTCTGTTCCATCTCTTCTGCGTCGATCTTATGAAGATCGAGTGCCCTCCATGCATAGAATATATAAGCCAGCACGAACGGAACGAGAATGGATACGTAACTCATCACTTTCAGCGTGAACGGACTTGATGAACTATTCTGAAGAGTCAGCGAACTTTGCAGATCGGTCAACGACGGATAATAAGCCGTGTTGTTCCAACCGGCACAGAGCAATAACGCCAGTACGGTGAGGACGGTCCCTGTCCCGGTAAACCAGATTCCTTTCCGCCACGTTTGCGACAGGATTGTTTTAATAATACCGAACAAGACAAGCACTACGCCCACCAGCAGAACTGCCAGTACAGCCGGCATCTCGATCAGGTTGATGAAATATTTATAAGGCTGCATGAACACCTCCTGCGTTTCCGGGTTCACGGCAAAACCGTCTACCAGCATCAAACGTACGAGGAACAGCAGGAAGAACACCAGGAACAAAGCTGTTTCCGGTATCAAGCGTTTCCGGCAGCGGCTCACTATATCCTTATTGTCAATATTGTTGATGAAATAGAGCAATGCCTGCACACGTGCCAGGAAGAATACGGCCAGCCCGAGACAAACGTTCCAGAATACAAATGCTGCTTCCAGTCCGTGCAGAGAGTTATTCCAGGTCGAGATAACTGGCATGGCAATATCTGTCATCTGTCCTTTATTCACTGAAAATTCGGCTCCGTTGAAGAATGTCCCTACGGCGGTTCCCAGCAGGATCGGGCCCAGCACGCCGTTGATGATCAGGAATATCTGGTAAGTCTTTTTGCCCAGTAAGTTCCCTTTTTTAGCTTGGTATTCGTAGGATACGGCCTGTATCACGAAGCAAAGCAGAATGAGCATCCACACCCAATAAGCACCGCCGAAACTGGTCGAGTAGAATAAAGGGAAAGAGGCAAAGAAGGCACCACCGAAAGTAACCAGCGTTGTGAAGGTAAACTCCCATTTACGTCCGGTTGAGTTTAATAGCATCTTTTGTTCCAACTTCGTCTTCCCGATCGAAAAGAGCAATGACTGACCTCCCTGTACAAAAAGCAGGAATACTAACAGTGCTCCCAGCAGGGATACGAGGAACCACCAGTAATGTTGTAATAATATATATGTACTATCCATGGTGTATATTTTTAGTTTTCATTGTTAGTAGATACGGCCGGTCCTTTCTTGATAGCCTTCACCATAATTCCCACTTCGGCAATCAGTAAGATGGTAAACAGGATCAGAAACAGGAAGAAAGTGGTCTGTACAGACGACGTAGCCAGTTTGGAGATAGATGCGCTCGTCGGAAGGATATCCTGTATGGCCCAAGGTTGGCGTCCCACCTCGGCAACGATCCATCCGGCCTGTCCGGCAATATATCCCAGCGGAATCGACCACAGGCATACTTTCTGAAGCCAGCGGGTGTCTTTAAACTTGTCTTTTTTACTCCAGATGATCGCAATGATAAAGAGCAGGATGAAGTAACCTCCCAGAATCACCATGATGCGGAAGGAATAGAACGTCATTCCTACATGAGGAACCAGGTCGCCCGGATCTTTGATATAACCGTAACCGAAATAGGGAAAGTTTTCTTCAAGTGTCGCCCGGTATTGTTTGGCGGCCGCTTCGTCTTTCTCTTTCTTGGCTTCGCGGTATTTGGCGAGTGATTGGATAGCCAGTTGCCCTTTGGCGATCTTTTCGGCAGCGGAAAGGGCCGGTGTGCCGTCTTTGGTTTCATATCCTCCTTCGATCAGATTATTGATACCCGGCACATATCCGTCTATCTTGCGTTCTGCCAGCAAAGACAGCATTTTGGGTATTTGTATATTAAAGATGAACGGCTCTACATTGTCTTTATAACTGGTCTTTTCCGGATTCAGCATCCCGATGCCCACCAGTCCGACACCGTTTCCTCCTTCGTAAAGGCCTTCCATGGCAGCCAGCTTCATCGGCTGTTTCTGAGCAACCTGATAGGCGGAACCGTCACCGGTCCAAAGGATCAGTAAAGAAGCAACCAGTCCGAAAATGGCGCTGATCTTGATACTTTCCAGGGCAAAACGCGTTTCCCGTTTCTTCAACAGATACCAGCTACTGATGCCTATTACAAATAACGCACCTACGATCCAGCCGGATAATACGGTGTGGAAGAATTTATTGATGGCGACAGGCGACAAAGCGACAGCCCAGAAATCGAACATTTCGTTGCGTACCGTGTCCGGATTGAATTGCATACCTGCCGGATGCTGCATCCAGGCATTGGCGATCAGAATCCACAGGGCGGATAAGGTGGCTCCGATAATGGTCAGCCAGGTAGAAGCCAGGTGGAAACGTTTGCTCACCTTGTCCCACCCGAAGAACATAACCGCGATGAATGTCGCTTCCATAAAGAAAGCAAGGATACCTTCGATGGCCAGCGGCGCTCCGAAAATATCACCGACAAACCAGCTGTAGTTCGACCAGTTCGTCCCGAACTCAAATTCGAGAATCAGACCGGTGGCAACACCGATCGCGAAGTTAATACCAAACAGCTTCATCCAGAACTGAGCTGTCTTTTTCCAGAATTCGTCACCTGTTTTGTAATAAATGGTTTCCAGTATTGCCTGGATCACACCAAGCCCTAAAGTCAGGGGTACAAAAAGCCAGTGATACATGGCCGTCAGAGCGAACTGCGCCCTCGACCAGTCAATCAAAGAAGTGTCAATGCTTTCGATCATAATTATATTAATTAAGGAGTAATTGCTCGATTGATCAATTCACCCGATACGTGTTCCTGTTTCTCGGAATCGCTGTCAAACTGTCCCAGGTAATTAGGAAAGAAAAACAGTTTTAATATAAAAAACATGATGAAGAGCTTGACCAATATAATCAGCCATAGCGTTTTACCCAGCTTCATTTCACGAAATCCTTCCAGGTAAAATTGGTAAATTCGAACAAGTATTGGTTTCTTTTTCATGTTCAGCTCTTCATTTATATAACAGAAATCCGGTGAATATGTTTTGTGTTAGACAAATATAAAAGAAAGAACGACTTTTCAAACACCTAGTTCTATAGATAATATTTATGAAAAAATAGACATTGTCTATAAGCACTGTTAAAAAAAACTATTTTGAAAAAGAAAGCGGGAAGGACGGCTTGTTGTTATTTTCGCATTGGCTATATTTGCGTCAGTTTGTGTTTTTAAGATGTGACAATTGAATCAGAATATTATTATTAAGTGCTAATCTATAAAAAATTATTACTATGTCAAACATCACTAGAAGATCATTTCTTCAAAGAGGCGCAGCCGCTGCTGCTGCTTTGACCATTGTTCCGGGTTCCGTTTTAGGAAAAAGTCATGGGTATGTGGCTCCAACAGATAAATTGAATATTGCTGCTGTCGGTATCGGCGGTATGGGACATGCCAATATTAATGCTGTAAAAGGAAGTGAAAACATCGTTGCTCTTTGCGACGTGGATTGGAAATATGCGAAAGGCGTATTCGACGAACATCCGAATGCTAAAAAATATTGGGACTATCGCAAGATGTACGATGAGATGGGTAAATCTATTGATGCCGTTATTATCGCTACAGCCGACCATACACATGCTATGATTACGGGAGATGCGATGACATTGGGCAAACATGTTTATTGTCAGAAACCGTTGACACACTCTGTGTACGAATCTCGTTTGTTGACTAAACTGGCTGCTTCTACAAATGTTGCAACTCAGATGGGTAACCAAGGTTCTTCTTCTGAAGATACGGATTTGGTTTGCGAATGGATCTGGAATGGCGAAATCGGTGATATCACAAAAGTTGAATGTGCGACAGACCGTCCTATTTGGCCGCAAGGTTTGAATACTCCGGATAAAGCAGATAAGGTGCCTTCTACATTGAACTGGGATTTATTTACCGGTCCTGCCGAATTGAAACCTTTCAACAAAATTTATCATCCTTGGAACTGGCGCGGATGGTGGGCTTATGGTACAGGTGCTTTAGGCGATATGGCTTGCCATATCATGCACACTCCGTTTAAGGCATTGAAATTGGGTTACCCGACAAGCGTTGAAGCTTCCTCTACTTTGTTGCTTCGTGATTGCGCTCCTAATGCACAGCATGTGAAGTTTATTTTCCCGGCTCGTGAAAATATGCCGAAACTGGCCATGCCGGAAGTTGAAATTCATTGGTATGACGGTGGTATGATGCCGAATCGTCCGGAAGGTTTCCCGGAAGGAAAAGAATTGATGGGACCTGGTGGCGGTCTGACTATTTTCCATGGAACGAAAGATACATTGATTTGCGGTTGTTACGGACAGCAGCCGTTCTTGTTGTCAGGTCGTGTTCCAAATGCTCCTAAAGTATGTCGTCGTGTAAAAGGACATGAAATGGATTGGGTACGTGCTTGTAAAGAAAATGCATCCAGCCGTGTACAAACAAAATCGAATTTCTCGGAAGCCGGTCCGTTCAACGAAATGATCGTGATGGGTGTATTAGCAGTTCGTTTACAGAGTCTGAACAGAACATTGAAATGGGATGGCAATAACATGCAATTTACGAACATCGGTGATAACGAAATGATAAAGACTTGTATCAAAGACGGTTTCACTATCAAAGATGGTCATCCTTCGTTTGCAAAAGACTGGACAGATCCTGTTAATGCAAAACAGTTTGCAGCAGAACTGATCAAGCACAACTATCGCGATGGTTGGAAATTGCCTGATATGCCTAGATAACAGTTTTAAACTACATAAAAATGAAGAAGTCAGTATTATTTGTCAGTGCCGCGCTGATGATGTGCTATTTTACATCTTGTGGCGGTGGAAAGAAAACAGATGAAGCTGCTGCCGATGCAACAGCCGAAGCAAAAACAGAAGCAGCTGTGCCTGAATACAAATTATTGGATTTACCGACAGTCGACCTGTCTAAATTCCCGAAAGATGCCGATGGTTGGATTACTATGTTTGATGGTAAAACACTGAATGGCTGGAGAGGATATGACCGTACAGATGTTCCTAATGCTTGGGAGGTGAATGACGGCGCAATTCATATCAAAGGTTCTGGTGCCGGTGAAGCTGGTGCTAAGGACGGTGGTGACCTGGTATTTGCTCATAAGTTCAAAAATTTTGAGTTGGAATGGGAATGGAAAGTAGCTAAAGGCGCTAATTCCGGTGTATTTATTATGATCCAGGAAGTGGAAGGACAACCTTCTTATATTTCTGCTCCTGAATTCCAAATCTTGGATAACGCAAACCATCCGGATGCCAAATTGGGTAAAGATGGCAATCGTATGTCTGCTTCCCTGTATGATATGATCCCGGCTAAACCGCAGAACTCTAAACCGTTCGGCGAATGGAACAAGTCTAAGATCATGTGTTATAAAGGTACGGTTGTTCACTATCAGAATGACGAACCGGTTGTTGAATATCACTTGTGGACACAGCAGTGGAAAGAAATGCTGGATAAGAGTAAATTCAGCAAAGACAAATGGCCGTTGGCTTATGAACTACTGTTGAACTGTGGCGGACCTAACAAAGAAGGTTTCATCGGTTTGCAGGATCATGGTGACGACGTTTGGTATCGTAACATTAAGATTAAAATATTGGATTAATCTTTCCGTAGTTTACGGATAACTTATTGATAAATACCCGAAATCGGAGGTGCATCCGGTTTTCGGGTATTTTTTTTGAAAATAGTTTGTCATTCCTGTAACCTTCTTTCCGGAACGTTAGTCTTATCTGTAAACGAAACAAATTAGAAACAAATTAAATATTGAAATTATGGAAAGTTGGTTGATTCCCCTGGTTGCAATTGTTTGTGCGGTAGGCTTGCCCGTAGTGTTGCTTATAGTACTTGTAGTAAGAACTACCCGGACAAAACATGAAGAGCGTATGGCTATGATCGAGAAAGGTATTGTATTGGAAGAGCCGGAAAGGAAGGCGAATAAATTCAATGCCCTGCGTAACGGTTTGCTGATGATCGGACTGGCTTTGGGAGCTATTGGTGGTATATATCTGGATGATACGATGCCGCATGACTGGGCTGGTTTTTCTGTTGTTATCTTTACTGTTTTAGGTGGCGGCATAGCTTATCTGGCCTATTTCTTCATTGTTCTCAAGATGTTGGAAAAGGAGAAAGAACAATAAACCGGATTGATGGACGAACAAAAATGGATAAAAAGCATTCTGGCAGGGGACACCAAAAGTTTCTCCTGCCTCGTCGTGAAGTACCAGCAGATGGCATTTACGATTGCCTTCCGCATACTGGAGAATCGCGAGGAGGCAGAAGAAGTCGTGCAGGATGCTTTTGTCAAGATGTATCGTGCACTTCCGTCTTTCCAGTTTGGCAGTAAGTTTTCTACCTGGTTCTATAAAATTGTCTATAATACGGCCATTACCGCCCAGCGGAAGCAATCCGTATTCGACAGTTATGATGATGCTATTGCAACCGATCTTACAACCAGTGAAGTAGATAGCGCAACGGCTATCCTGGAGCGGGAAGACCGGAAAGAAATAATTGCACGTGTATTGAAAAAGTTACCTGCCGATGAGAGCCTGGTACTTAATCTCTTTTACCTGGAAGAGTGTTCCATTGCGGACATCGGTCAGATCACGGATCTGACGCCTTCCAATATTAAAGTAAAATTGTTTCGGGGACGTAAGCATTTCTACGAGACATTACAGTTAATGATGAAGAATGAAACAGCGAATGTGTTATGAGTACATCAGATAAAGATATAAACCGCTTGACCGGCAAACTTCTGAAAGAAGGAATGGTTAAGCCATCTCCGGATTTAAGCCTGCGGATCATGGAGCTTATCATGCAGGAAGAACCGTTGAAAGTACCGGAAGTGAAAAAGGCCCGGATGAGTTCCGGAATGCCCCCTTTTATGATTGTTGGCATCATTATTGCATATCTCGTCGTATTTGCCGGCGTATTGATGCTTTTAGGCCAACAGCCCGCAGGAAGCGTTGATCATATGCTGGAAGGGATAAAGGATAAACTGCCGTTTATTATGACAATTGCGGCTATCGCCGGTTCGCTGATATTTTATTCGGCACTGGATAAAGTGTTGGCTGTTACTTTTCTCTTGAAAGAAAAGTAACCAAAAGTTCAAGGCTGCATTTGCCTCGCTACTCAGTATCCTCCGTTCGCTGTCGTCTGCGAACTCGCTTCGCTCAAACAGCACAGCCTCCGGGCGCTCTCTACGGATACTTCGCTTTACGCTCACCAAATGAGGCCTTTCATAGAACGCTTTGCGTTCTCCTGGGATTGCCGATACTACTTGTTAAATCCGAAAGTTTTTGTTCTATAAGTATCGGTGTCGGCCATCCTAAAAGGAAGCAAAGCTTCCTGTGAAAGGCCTCAGCGGGTGAACGTCCGCGAAGGAGGAAGACGCAGCGTCCGGAGCATCTGCTGTTTGAGCGAAGCGAGTTCAGATGCGACAGCGTAGTCTTCTTCCGAAGCAGTGAAGCCGGTGTAGCCTTGATCTTTTGCCTACTTTTCCATCAAGGGAAAAGTAGGTTATTTTAACGCCTTCACATTAATATTGCTGTAATTATTTCCGTCGAAATTGATGCGTCCCTTGTTTCCGCCGTTGATTTCATAGTAATGGTTCACTTTATCCTCTGTCGAAGAGTTTGTGATGTTGAAACCACTGACATGACGGTTGGCATATTTCATGTTTTCGGCAGCGATTTTGAAAGAGGCTTTTGCCGGAACGCTGATATTCAGATTGCCATAGCGTGCATCTACATTCACCTGTTTGAAGTTGGCAGACAATTCTTTTATTGTCAATGTGCTGTAAGCCAGTTCATCCACATTCAATTCATCTTTTACCGAACCGATCATCGCTTCGCTGTATTTGATCTCCATATAGCCTTTGTCAAGACTTTCGATTTTTATATTACCATACTTGTTTTCCAGATTGATCTGGCCGCATTTCTTAATATTCATATTCGAATACTTATTGTCGGCATTCATTTGTTCTGCATCGCCGACAGAGACGTTTCCGCAGTATCCCAGGTCCAGATTCACCTTCGTTACATTATTAATATCCACATTCCCGTATTTAGCTTCCAGGTTGAGAGGCTGGGTGAAACTGCCGGCATTCAGGTTACCGTACTTCACCTGTATCGTGCTTTTGCCTTCATTCTTGTCCGGCAGATTGATGTTCCCGTATTTCTGCGACAGGTTGATTGCCAGTTTCGAAGGCATGCTGATAAAATAATTGATCGTAAACCGGATGTTGGAATTGTTATTACCCCAGTTTTGCTGTTTCAGCGAAGTGATGGCGGAAACCGTATTCCCGCTTTTCTTTAGTTCGATGTTCACACGGTCGATGCAAGCCTGTGCAGCATCCGCACTTTCGGCTTTAGCCTCTATCTCAACGCGGATTGCCACTTCATTCTTGTTCCAGTGCGTGATGGTCGTATTGCCGTAACGATTGTCCGTCATCAATAGGTCACTCAGGCTGACGTCAAAAGATTTACTGATCTCTTTTTTCTTAATACTTTCCGGTTTTGCGCCCCAACTGATAGCGGTACTAGCGATAAGTAGCACTGCCAAAAGTAATAAGGAACGGCTTTTTAATTGTTTTGTATTCATGATATATATTTTTATTTGTCATCATTATCGTTTGTAACTATTTCCATCTGTTTCAGCATGATGTTCAGGCTTTCGACACTCGCACTATAATGCTGGTTCATAGCGAACAGGCCGTCGTTCGAGCAAGGCAGTGTCGGGAGGATTGTTTCTTCAAACATATAGTTATCTTTCAGAATCCTTTTGCTTTCCTGTAACAGGCCGGCGGCTCCCGGAGTCTTTTCCTTTTTATACAACGATTCCATTTGCGCCATGATATCGTTGATCTGCATCTTGTAATACATCTGAAGTTCGCCAAATTCCTTTTGCTGGCTGCATTGTTGCTGTATGGCTGCTTTTTGATTTATAGGAGTAGGCGTCCCACCCGGCATGCGGAGCAGGAGTATCAGTGCAATGGCGGCTGCGGCAGCGAAAGCAGACAAACTATATAGTTTGAAATGTTTCCTGCGGGCAGGCGGCAGTTTCTTTTCGAAGCGTTCGAAGTGACCTTCCGGCATAAGGTCATCTTCAAATGCTTCTCTATTGGTGTCTATGAAATTCTTTAATTTGTCCATGTCAATTTGCTGCTATAATGTCTAACAATTTGCGCTTTGCCCGCAGATATTGGCTGCGTACGCTTGGCGGCTGAATGTTCAGGATAGAGGCAATCTCTTCCATATCATATCCCTCGAAGAGGTAGAGCGAGAGGATTACGCGGTAACCGGCGGGTAATTTACCGGTTGCCTCTTTCACCTGTTTTACCGAATAGGCTATCTCCTCTTCGTTCGGTCCGTCCGGCTCCGGATCGGCATAGTTGTCGGATAGCTCCTCCCATTCCGGTGTTTGCCGGCGCACATAATCAATGGCCGTATGGACTGCTATCCGGTGTATCCAGGCTTCGAAACATTGTCCATCTTTATATTGGTCGATGTGCGTGAAGATTTTCAGGAACGAATCCTGCATGGCTTCTTCCGCTTCACCGCTGTTGCCGACAATGCGCAGGCAAGCTATGTACAATCGCTGTGCGAATTGTTTGTACAAGCCCAGTTGCGCACTCCGTTTTCCTTCCCGGCAACCCTTTATCAGTTGTACTGTTGTTTCGTTCATTTGTTTATATAAACGAGAGAAAACGTCCGACCGTTGCATCTCTGTCACAAAATTAGACAAAAAAAAGAAAGGCATCATCACGATGCCTCTCTCCCTGAACTAAATGATAAAAATAAAAGTTATGTGGGAAGGTTTAATTTGTCACTTGAAAATTCTCGGCTCCCAACATCGGCGCTTTACCGGCAGGGGAACCTGATTTGTATTTAAGTTCAATCGTATCATCACCTTCATACGATTTATACTTCACCTTCATCGTCACTGTATCACCGTTTGTAGGCGGCAGACTATTCAGTCTGAATGAGGCCAGGCCCCATCCTTGCCCACCCGACAAGTTATTGTATGCATTATGACGGAACTCCAGTTCATATGTATCCGTATTGTTCATCTTCACCAGATTGAGAAAATGTTTGGTCGATCCGTCGAAATAAGATTCGAACTGGAAATTAATATAACCATCCTCAATCCATACGGACTTCATCCATAACGGATCATTGCCGTAGTATTCATCATTTTTCTCGCCCAGATCGCCAACGATCGATTTAGTCAATACGCTGTCGATTCTGTTTACACGGACTGCATAATCATATCCTTCTGCCATGTGGCTGGTCGAATCTCCCAATAATGTAAAGTTTATAAAAGCACGTCTTTCTTTATCTACCCCGAAATAAGGAGTAACGCCGGATGCCGGCCAGAAAGTCGTTGAATCATCCCATTGCAGGTAATAGGCGTCATTCCCTAATGGTTTGATCGTAGCTATTCCAAAACTGTATTTATTAGAAGAATTGCTGTCATCATCTAAACAAGAATACATGGTAAAGGTCGCCAGAATGGTTCCCAGAACCAGTATAAAAGTTTTCAACGTCCTCATCACATTCATATCACAATTGTTTATTTTCCCATTCTAAAAGGTTAGATGGAAGAATAACGGAAAATGCTGCAAAAGAAAATAATAAAAGATGTTAATGCTTCAGTGATTGGTAAATAAGTTCGGCTGTACGTTGTGAAGCACCGGGTTTTCCGAGCATCTGAATGATCTCGTCGTAACCGTCGAGCATCTGTTGACGGTAAGCCGTATCGTGAAGTATTTTGCCTAGTTCATCGTGTATCTGCTGATAAGAGAAGCGGGCGCCGAACAATTCTTGTACGACTTCGCGTCCGGCAATCAGATTCACCAGCGAGATATATTTGGTATGGAAGAAATTGCGGAAGATAAAACTGGCCAACGGTCCGGCCACGACGTAATAACAGACTACCTGCGGTACGCAGAATAGCGATGTTTCAAGCGTTGCCGTACCCGAGGTGACCAGGGCGGCCCGGCTGTGTTGCAGCAGGTCGTATGTCTTGCCGAAGACGATTTTGGCAGGATGGTTTCCTATATGTTGTTTGTAATATTCCGGTTCCAGTCCGGGAGCTCCGGCTATAACGGGCTGATAGTCCGGGTAGGCAGCTGCCACCTCCAGCATAGTCGGAAGGTTATCTTTGATTTCCTGCCGGCGGCTTCCGGCAAGGAGGGCCAGGATGGGTTTATCCGGCAGTCCTTCATCGGCCATAAACGTATCGGGGCGGTTAGCTTGCTTTTCTTTATATTGGGCAACCGAGTCGACAGATGGATTTCCTACATAATCGACCGAGTAATCCAGCTTGCGGAAAAACTCGGTTTCGAAAGGCAGGATGCAGAACATCCGGTCCACATAACGGCGGAAGTCTTTGATGCGGTACTGTTTCCAGGCCCATATCTTGGGAGAAATATAATAGTAAACAGGCAGATGCAGCACTGTCTTTACGAATTTGGCTATTTTCAGGTTGAATCCCGGATAATCGATCAGTATCACCACGTCAGGCTGATATTTCCGGATATCTTCCTGACAGGTTTTCATATTATTCAGGATTGTTCGCAGGTTGAGCAATACGGGGATAAAACCCATAAAAGCCATCTCTTTGTAATGCTTTACCAATGTGCCGCCTACAGCCTGCATCAAATCTCCCCCGAAGAAACGGAAATCCGCCTCCGGGTCTTTTTCTTTTAATGCCGCCATCAGGTTCGACGCATGTAGGTCGCCCGAAGCTTCGCCTGCGATCAGAAAATATTTCATCCTTCCCAGTTTTTGTATTTCTCCATCCATTCGTAATCCGTCACATCCAGTTTGCAGGGCACCAGCGAAGCGTATCCGCTGTCGAGTGCCAGCATATCGTTGTCCGGATGAATCGGTTTAGCATTCTCGAAAGAACCTGTCAGCCAGAATACCGGTTTGCCGGCTCCATTCTCCGAGCGTTTGTATTCCTTCACCCATTTTCCGGCAGCCTGACGGCAAATCTTCATGCCTTTGACTGTATCCACTTTCGGTACATTCAGATTCAGATAGGTTCCGGCAGGTAATCCCTCTTTCAGTACACGGCGTGCCACCATACGTCCCAGGCGGCAACATTCTGTAAAGTCGGCATCCGGATGATGGTCGAGCAACGAAACTCCCAACGAAGGAACTCCGAATACGCATCCTTCGGCAGCAGCTCCCATCGTACCGGAATAAAGAACGGCTATCGCCATATTGCCACCATGGTTGATACCCGAAACGAGCAGGTCTGGCTTACGTTCAAGCACTTCATTGATAGCCAGTTTTACACAGTCCACCGGCGTCCCTGTACATTCGTAGATTGTAAGTCCGTGTTCTCTCTTCACCAGATTATATCTGATTGGATTTTCAGAAGTAATTGCACTGCTCATGCCCGAACGTGGGCCGTCGGGAGCAAATACGACTAAATCGCCCAGGTCTCTCAGGCATTCAGTTAACTCTTTAATACCTTTGGCATTTACGCCATCATCATTTGTAATCAGTATCAACGGTCTATCATTCATCGCAACTTCTTTTAAATATCACTACAAATGTAACGATAATCTTTTGACGGAGGATGCTTTTAATTTTTTCTTAACGTTCGGAGAGAGTTACTTCCGGTCAGTACAATTTGAGTTTCTGGAGTTTATATTTGTTTTATTTAAAAGGGAGTCATCGACTGTGTTTGTGGCTTTTGTCTGTTGGTTATCACGCGTTTATGGGGTGACGCCGGCAGTTCTGTTGGGCGTCACTGTTGTAAAGTGATAAAGCAAGCGGAATGACGGTTCGGCTATTATTTTTTACTTATCGGGAACTAATCCGTCACGTCCGTATATCTAAGGAGTAAGTATGGTAATTCTAAGTGTTTTTCTGCTTACTTTGATTTCTGTAATATATACTTTTCTAAAAAGTAATGCTATCATTACAAAAAAGTAAGTTATATACTACAAATACGTAAGGCTAGCTTTACATATTTAAAGGTGCTATATTTTACTCTTAATTTCAGGGTGTTTAATATTTAATTTTCCGTATGTTGTTTTTTACCTTTTACTAGCCTGTTCGAGTGAGTCTGTTTGTATAAAAATAGTATGAAAAAGTGTTGGTGACGCCGGAAGAGGATGGTGGATTCATCTGTTAATTGGTTGACTTACAGTTGGTAATCCGGTGGGCTTGTGAGGATGACTCCGTCTGTATGGATAAATTTGTGGGTAAAATAGTTTTAGATCTCATGGAAAGCGAAGATCGGTATCTGTTTAGAATGTGCGTATGACTTGAAAATCAACTCTATGTAAATGCAATATTAATGTACGTGCGTACATCTTAATATATAAGAAGTGTTTTATCTGATGAAATAGATGAATAATGGACTAAAAAGAGGGGACAGAAATGACTAGCTAAAACGATCGTTTTTTCTCGTCAACAAAAGTAAGCATTTGTTTCATTTCGGCAATCCTTTTTCAAATATTTTTTTCAACGGTATGTTCTTTCTTATCAATTGAATAGCATCATCTGTATGAATCTCCCGATTTAAGGGACGAACCTTCAAAGTCATGACGAGAAAAAACGATCGATTATTTTAGTCATAGGTTAAGAGGACCTTTTGAGGGTGATCGTATTGAATAAGAACTTATTACACTTTAGTATTAATATTAAATTTTAGAATTATGAACAAAAAGTTTTCTACTCTGGTAGGATGCTTGGCTTTAGGAACGTTGTTCTCAGCAAATGCACAGACTGTACAAGATGCTTATCGCACATTTGCTACAACTTCCGTATCCAAAACATCTACAGGTAAAGCTGGTCTATCTGCTTTGACTGGTGGTGCAACATTCAACGGGGCTGCTTGGTCACAGGATGTTTACCATATCCAAGACAATCTTCTTTATCAATTACAGGTAACTGCCGGAACCAATATCCAGGATGATGGTACAGATCCTTATGTATTGATTCAGGAAAGAAACTATGAAACAGGTAAGATTTATCTGAAAGCAGTTAAATCCAGCGAAGCTCCTCTGAATGCTTCTTTGTGGACAATCAACTATGACAAGGAAGATGGTGTAAGTGGTGGTAAGTTTACTTATGTAAACAAAGAAACTGGTTTCGCTTTGACATTCGATCACGAACGTGCTGCAAAAACTGTTGGTACAGCTCCAAATGCTAAAGCAACAGCTGCTGTAGAAATGAATGGTTGCACTGACAACTGGTCATGGTACACAGTAAACAGTAATGTAAATCCTTTTGATTATTCTCCTGTATTCTCTTATCTTCACAATCAGGCAAACAATCAGGTGATGTGTTTGGTAGTTGCTGATGATGCTACAGTAACAGGTGATTTGGCTACTGACGGTATGAATAAAACAGGTGTACTGTTGACTTCTGCTGTTTACGATTCAAATGTAGCTGGTCCGTCAGTAGGTAACATTCCTACTATTGCAGTAAATCTTAAGCCGGTGGTTGCTAATCCGATCATCATGACTGCTGACGATTTGAATGCTCGTATGGATGCTGATTTCCATGCAACTAACTTCGAATTCCTGTTCAACCCGAATACATTGGAAGGTACTGCTCCTTTTACAGGATCATTCGTTGCTGAAAAAAATGCATTGGGTTTGACTTTGGCTGATGTTGATGCTAAGAAATTCAACCTGAATTTCAAGATCGGTAACAAATATCTGTTGGCTGATACAGCTCGTTATCAGGAAGAAAAATATGCTCCTTCAGTTTCTCCTTCTGTTCAGTTTGCCGTAAAAACTCCGGTTTCAACAGATGGTGATTATATGAAAGCTCGCTACTACTTCAAAGCGACTTATTTCCCGACAAACGACAGCTTGCTGATCGAACCGTTGAATGCTGCTGTACAGGAAGATGCTGAATTCAATGCTCATACAGATTGGAAGGCTTCAAAAGCTTGTACACAATATTTCGAAAACGATTATACTGTAGCAAATACGTTTACTAATACTAAAACATACGCTACTACAGGTTCTAATACAGTTTCTTTAACAGCTGCTACAATCCCGGGTCAAACTAATCCGGTACTGACAGTTGCCAGAGACAACCGTGATGAATTTAAGGTAAAAACATCTATTGTACGTCCGTTCGAATATCTGACTCGCGGTACAGTTGCTAATGGTTTGTATTTCATCAATCTGTATACAACTAAATCTTCTGTAGAACGTGCTAACGGTATGTATATCGTTGAAAACATGGAAGGTAACATGATGTATGACAACCAGGCAATGGATCAGGACTTCTCTTTGATGCCTGCTACACAGTGGGTTGTTGAACAGTTGGATTGCAACGATGCTTCAAGCGTAGCACGTCGTGTGAAGATTCACAACCGTGAATATGCTGATCAGGTATTTGAAGGTCAGTTGTATAATATGGGAACTACTGCTGCTGGTGAAACAATCTACCGCTTTATCGACCGTACTTATGTAGGTGGAAATGATAACAAGGGTATGTTCAATAACCAGAATCTGGGTGTTCAGGATTCTATCATCTTCACTGCTGTAACTTCTCCGATCGCTAAGACTGCTTATCACGGATACAAGAAGTTCACTGTTGATGAACTGAGCAATGGTATTGAAAACAACTATACTATCAAGTATTACCATTTCAATAACGATAACCTGTATTTACAGAGTGAAGTAGGTAAGATCTCTAAAGCTGAAGAAGCAACAGATCCTACAATCTATGAAATCGCTGAAGCAACATTGCCTAACAATGGTGGTGCTATTGTGAACAGTTTTGGTTATTCGTTGGATGGTTATCAGGATTTGCAAAGAACAGCTTATGTTCTGAAACTGAAAGATGCTAATCTATTAGACAACGATAAGAAGTATCTTGCATTGGTTAAAAATGCACAGGATAACAATTACTATTACGAAGCAGTTAAGAAAGCTGATATCGATGGCGTAAAAGCTAAGTGGGCTTACTTCTATCTGAAAGCTGATCAGGTTCGTTCTGATGCTAATAATGCTGTAACTGATACTTGCTATGTATTGGTAGACATTCAAAATACAAATGGTACATTAGAAACTTCTAATGGTTGGAACAAGGCTAATGTTGTAGATGGTTTGGGTACATTACGTTTCTCTAGCTTGAACGACAATCCTGAAGATCGTGCTTCTGCATTCTACTTCCAGCACAAGATCCGTCCGCAGTATATCGATATGACTGCTGATTATGACATGCCGATGAACAATGTAGTGAAGATCTACAGAAAGAGCGGTAATGCAAACGAATATCTGTTCGAAGACGGAAATGACAGCAAAAACGTAAGCGCTTCTCAACCGATCGCAGACGTTCAGTTCTTAGGTATTGAAAGTAAGGGTGTTTCAGCTGACGCTGCTGCTATGTATGTTGACAAAGTTCTGTCTTCTAATAAATTCATGCCTCAGTACTTGTTTGCTGTAGACGTAGATTCTATTCCTGACGGATTCCTGTGTGGCAGCAAAACTCATGGTTATTGGGAAACTGAAGCTGAAGCAAAAGCTGCTGATGACAATCACTATGTAGCTTACAATGGTTACGTGGCAGGTCGTTTCTTGGTTAACTATACTGACTCTGTTCAGCCTAACAATAATGTAATGACTGATGCTGACAAATTCAAATTTGAAAATTACACTCGTTTAGGATTTGTAGAAGGTGTTCATCAGGTAACAACTGATGCTAAGGGTAATGTTACTGCAGAAACTCTTTATATCCTGAATAATGGTAAGACTTTGGCAGATGTTACTACTATCGTTAACAATACAGAAACAGGAACAAAAGTAATTGACTTCGATTTGCTTCGTGCTAATTCTGTAGCTAATGTACTTGACGGTGCTCATAAGAACTATGCATTCTCTCTGAGAAAGATCAATGACCAGGCTGATGAAACTGCTGATGCAAGTGAAGGCTTCCTGATGGAATCTAATGGTCAGGGTTCTGCTATCGGTTCATTCGCTGGTGCTTGGGTGAAAGTTCATAACGGTATTCCTGTATTGGCTCAGATTACACCGACAGGTGATCATGAAGACATCTCAGCTTCTATCAACGAAGTAATCAACCAGTCTCAGGTATTCCACTTCGGTCAGACAGACGAAACTCCGACAGAAAACGAAGGTGTTAAGACTACAGAAGTATCTGTATCTGTAATTCCTGGTGCTGTTGTAGTGAAGGGTGCTGAAGGTAAGACTGTTGCTATCAGCAACGTTCTTGGTCAGACAATTGCTAACACAGTAATCACTTCTAGCGAAGCTACAATCTCTGTTCCTGCAGGTATTGTATTCGTAGCTGTTGAAGGCGAAAGCGCTGTTAAAGCAATTATTAAATAAGAAATTTATAATCAAAAATAATCATTTCGCGTAATGGTTCTCCTTCGGGAGAGCCATTCAGTAGCCTGCGACGGGTGAACAAGTGGGATGATGAATATTAAGTAATAAAATAAAGTTCTTCTGTCAAGTACTCCTGAGAAGGAGGAACGCAGACACAAAACAAGCCTCTCCGGTTGATATCGGGGAGGCTTTGTATTTTTAAAACTTCGTTATCATTTCCAAAAAAGTATATGCATATTCCTCATTTGGAACAAGTTATTAAATATTCTGTTTATATTTGCAAGTTATCAACAGTTAGGGCGACTTTTCAACAAAACGAGCATTGTTTTGCTAAAACCTGATTTCGTTAGGTTTTTAATGTTTAGTTTTGCCTCCGAATTAATAGACGAAGTATGGGAAAGATTATCGCTTTAGCAAATCAGAAAGGTGGAGTTGGTAAGACAACGACCACGATTAATCTGGCTGCATCCCTCGCTGCACTCGAAAAGAAAGTGCTTGTTGTTGATGCGGACCCGCAGGCAAATGCTTCCTCCGGGTTGGGTGTGGATATTCGCAGTGTCGAGTTGTCCATCTATGAATGCCTGGTAAATAGCGAGGAGGCAAAAGGGGCCATTATCCCGACCGAGGTGGAAGGACTGGATATTATCCCGTCGCATATCGACCTGGTGGGTGCGGAGATTGAAATGCTGAACATGGAGAACCGGGAACAAATCCTGAAACAGATTCTCGTTCCCCTGAAGGATATGTACGATTTTATCCTGATTGACTGTTCTCCTTCTCTGGGACTGATTACAGTAAATGCCCTTACGGCAGCCGATTCGGTCATAATCCCTGTACAATGTGAATATTTTGCATTGGAAGGTATCAGTAAACTGTTGAATACAATAAAAATTATTAAGTCAAAGCTGAATCCGGCTTTGGAAATCGAGGGATTCCTGCTGACGATGTACGATTCGCGCCTTCGCCTGGCCAACCAGATTTATGAAGAGGTGAAACGTCCGTTCCGCGATCTCGTTTTTACAACCGTTATTCAGCGTAATGTGAAGCTGAGTGAGGCCTCCAGCTACGGCAAACCGGTATTGCTTTACGATGCCGAATCGAAGGGAGCGCTCAATCATATGCAGCTGGCACAGGAGCTGATAGACAAAAACAAATAAGTAGAATTATGGCAGTAATGAAAAGATCGGCTCTTGGCCGTGGATTGGATGCTTTGATCACGATGGACGACCTGAAGACAGGCGGTTCGTCTTCTATCAGTGAGATAGAACTGAGCAAGATTCAGCCCAATCCGGATCAACCCCGTTCTATATTTGAGGAAGAAGCACTGGAGGAACTGGCTACTTCTATCCGCTCCCTGGGTGTTATCCAGCCGATAACCCTGAAAGAGATCGGAACCGAGAAGTATATGATCATCTCCGGCGAACGTCGTTACCGTGCCTCTCTGATGGCAGGTCTGGAACAGATCCCTGCCTATATCAAGACGGCAGCCGACGAGAATGTAGTCGAGATGGCGCTGATCGAAAATATACAGCGTGAAGACCTTAACTCGATAGAAATAGCATTGGCTTATCAGAAACTGATAGATAGCTACGGTCTGACTCAGGAAAAACTCAGCGAACGGGTAGGAAAGAAACGGGCTACTATTGCCAACTATCTGCGCTTGCTGAAGTTGCCTGCCGAGATACAGATGGGACTGAAAGATAAGAAAATCGATATGGGACATGCTCGTGCCCTGCTGCCGGTCGAAGATCCGGAGGTGCAGTTGGCTCTGTATGAACAAATATTGGCAGAAGGACTTTCCGTACGTAATGTGGAAGAGATCGTGCGGAACGGAGCGGAAGCTGTAGCGACAGAAAAGAAAGAGAAAACAGTCGGACGTAAACCGATGCTTCCCGAAGAATTTAACCTGCTGAAGGATCATTTGTCCCGATTCTTTAATACAAAGGTACAATTGGCGTGCAACGAGAAGGGAAAAGGACGCATCACGATTCCTTTTACCTCGGAAGAAGAACTGGAAAGACTGATCGGTCTGTTGGATAAATTGAAATAAGTTGACGGTAGATTCGTGAGGATGAAATTAAAAATAAGCAGGATACTGTGCTTGCTGGTGGTGCTTACGGGTATCTCTTTATATACAAAAGCACAAGGCAAGGCGGTTATACTCGACGCCGATACGGTTGTTGTTGCACCACCCGACTCAACGGTGCAGGCTGTACTTCAGTCGGCTGACTCTGCGAGCCGGGTAAAGGGCAAGGAAATAGATATGAAACCGTTCAAACCCAATCCGACAAAGGCGGTTATTTTGTCAGCTATTTTGCCGGGATTGGGACAGATATATAACAAGGCTTACTGGAAATTACCTATTGTATATGGTGGTTTTATGGGCTGTATCTATGCGATAACCTGGAATAACAAGAATTATAAGGATTATTCGACGGCCTATTTTGATTTGATGTATGATGTGAAAAACAATGCGGATGATCCGTCTAAATGGAGTAGTTCATGGACGGATATTGCGAAGAAGAACGGATATGATCCGGAAAAATTTATTACGACCGCATCTTATCAGGATAACATCAAGCGCCGTAAGGACTATTTCCGTCGTTACAGGGATTTGAGTATTATTATCACAGCCGGCGTTTATGCTATCTGTATGATCGATGCTTATGTGGATGCCCAGTTGTTCGACTTTGATATATCTCCTGACCTGAGTATGCGGGTGGAACCGATGGTGATGCCTAAGACCAGTGTCAGTGAACGAATATATGGCCTGAATTGCAGTATAAAATTCTAATTAATACATGAAATACTTATTATCATTACTCTGTTTCTGCTGTTTCGTTACTGTTGTCCGTGCACAGGAAACAATAACTGAAAATGAAGAACCTCAGTATTCGGACCTTTCCGCCGACTCCCTGTCGGTTGATGTCGGTCTGATACCCGAAAGTCTGGATGCGGATGTCGACAGCCTGCTTCACTCCTGGCATGTGCAATACTTTTCCAAGAAAGATGAATATTGTCATGACGATGCCGCAAATGTATGGTTCCCTGACTCTGTCTACCGGGAACGTCTGGAAAGCCTTCCGCGTGTTATTTCCTTACCTTATAATAAGGTAGTACGCGATTGCATTGATTTATATGCCGACCGCCGTCGTAATCTGGTACGTTATATGCTGGGTATGGCGGATTTTTATTTTCCAATCATCGAACAGGTTCTGGATGAGCATGACTTGCCAATCGAGCTGAAATATCTGGCTGTGGTGGAAAGTGCCCTGAATCCGGTAGCCTTGTCACGTGTCGGTGCCTGCGGCTTATGGCAGTTCATGCTTCCGACCGGAAAGATTTACGGACTGGAGATCAACAGTCTTGTTGACGAACGTCGTGACCCGGTAAAGGCTACACATGCCGCCTGTCGTTATTTCAAAGATATGTATGCTATTTACGGTGACTGGAATCTGGTGCTGGCTTCTTATAACTGCGGGCCGGGAAATGTCAATAAAGCTATCCGCCGTTCCGGAGGGAAGACGGACTTCTGGGAGATATTCCCTTATCTGCCCAAAGAAACCCGCTCGTATGTGCCGTTATTCATTGCGGCAAATTATATTATGAACTATTATTGCGATCATAATATCTGTCCGATACAGACCAGTATGCCGCTGGCTACCGATACGGTCGTTGTCACAAAAGCACTGCATCTGGAGCAGGTGGCAGATATACTACAAATGGATATTCAACAGGTCCGTGCCTTGAATCCGCAATATAAGCGTGATATTATCCCCGGAAACACGGAGCCGTCTGTGTTGAAGTTGCCGGTAAACCAGACATATGCTTTCATTGACAAAGAAGATACGATCTATACGCATCGTGCAGAAGATTTGTTGGAGAATTGTCTGGCTTATAATCCGTCCGATAAAGATAGTAGAAAGTCCTCTAACCGCGAAAAGATTACTCATCGTGTCGCTTCCGGCGAAAATATCTATGCGATAGCCGACCGGTATGGAGTGACTCCGAAAGAAGTACGTCAATGGAACGGTCTGAAGTCGAACCGTCTGGCTAATGGGCGGCGCCTGACTTTGTATGTGGATAATGGCGGGGTGACTTTTGCTTCAACAGTAAAGTCTAAGGCGATACCTAAAACGACTTCTCCTTCGGAAATAGTTGAGAAACAGAGTAATGGCTATGTGTCTTATCAGGTGAAATCGGGAGATTCCCTTTACACGATATCGAAAAAGTATCCCGGTGTGTCGGCTGCTTTGATACAAAAGGCGAACGGATTACCGAATGCAAATATCCGTCCCGGACAGGTTCTGAAAATTCCTGTGGGATAAAACTTGCTATTTTCTTGGCTTCCGTGCTGATTTTTGATGAATATTTGTATATTTGTGGTTACAGACGTTGTATAAAAAGAAGAGGTTGTAACCATGAGTGATGCGATAGACACAAAAGACACAAAGGAAGCTGGTGACATGTTACCCGCTATGACGGCAGACGAGAAAATGATCCAGGATGGATTTAACGAGCTGCTGAAGGACTATCTGAATTCAAATCACCGGAGGAAGGTGGAGCGCATTACTAAGGCGTTCAACTTTGCCAATCAGGCGCATGCCGGCGTGAAACGCCGGTCCGGTGAACCCTATATCATGCACCCCATTGCCGTTGCACGGATTGTTTGCCGTGAAATGGGATTGGGGTCGACTTCTATTTGTTCGGCTCTGCTCCACGATGTAGTGGAAGATACGGAATATACCGTACAGGATATCAGTGATATGTTTGGTCCGAAGATTGCCCAGATTGTAGATGGGCTGACTAAGATATCCGGTGGTATTTTCGGGGAACAGGCTTCGGCGCAGGCGGAAAACTTCCGTAAGTTGTTGCTTACCATGAGTGACGATATCCGTGTAATCCTGATCAAAATCGCCGACCGTCTGCACAATATGCGAACCTTGGGTTCGATGCTTCCGGCCAAGCAATTCAAGATTGCCGGAGAGACACTGTACCTTTATGCACCTTTGGCTCATCGCCTGGGTCTTTTCACCATCAAAACGGAACTGGAGGACCTGAGTTTTAAATATGAGCATCCTCAGGAATATGATTTTATCGAACAGAAACTGCAAGCCTCCGAGGAAAGCCGTAATAAACTTTTCGAACATTTCGCAATTCCGGTCGATAAGAAACTGAAAGAAATGGGCTTGCATTATGAGATGAAAGCCCGTGTGAAATCTGCTTACTCTATCTGGAACAAGATGGAGAGCAAAGGGATTACTTTTGAAGATATCTACGACCTGTATGCCGTCCGTATCATTTTTGACCCGCTGCCGGGTGTGGATGAAAAGAATATGTGCTGGGATATCTATTCCGCAATAACAGATATTTACCGTATTCGTCCGGATCGAATCCGTGACTGGGTAAGCCGTCCGAAGGCTAACGGATACCAGGCGTTACACCTGACAGTCATGGGGCCCGATGGGCAGTGGGTGGAAATACAGATTCGCAGCCGGCGTATGGACGATATTGCTGAGAAAGGATTTGCCGCACACTGGAAATATAAAGAACACAGCGTAGAAGAAGATACCGAACTCGATAAATGGCTTCAGACAATTACTGAAATCCTGGAAAGTCCGGACCCGAATGCCCTCGACTTCTTGGATACGATCAAGCTGAACCTCTTTACCTCTGAAATATTCGTGTTTACCCCGAAAGGGGATATAAAAACGCTTCCCCAGGGGGCTACCGCGCTTGACTTTGCCTATGCGCTGCATACCAATATCGGTAATAAATGTATCGGGGCAAAAGTTAATCATCGCCTGGTTCCTCTCAGTCACCCGTTGGCCAGTGGAGACCAGGTGGAGATACTGACTTCCCGTTCACAGGAGCCGCAAGCGGAATGGCTTAATTTTGTTACTACGGCAAAAGCCCGTTCAAAGATCGATGCCGTATTGAAGCGTGCTCGTAAGGATGCAGCCAAAGTGGGTGAGGAGAAGGTGATTGCAGCCTTTAAGCGCTCTGATATGGAGGCAAGTACGTCTAATCTGGATAAGTTATGTATGTATTTCGGTTTTTCCAAGCGGGAGGAATTCTTTTATGCCGTGGAAAAGGGTGATGTCACCTTGCCGGAAAATATAAAGAAGCTGTTGAAGGAAAAGACCGATAACGTTTTATTTAAGTATGTAAAGCAGGCGTTAGGAGTCGGTGTCAAGAATAATAAGGAGAAAGAAGAGGTACAGAAAGAAGAAAAACCGAAAGCAAAATACGATAAATCGAAACCTTATATCCTTCGTGAAGAAGCATTCGAACGTAATTATGTCATTGCTGAATGCTGTAAACCTATTCCGGGTGACGATGCGTTGGGCTTCATCAACGATGACGGCAATGTGGTTGTTCATAAACGCTCCTGTCCGATTGCCATGCGCCTGAAGAGTAGTTTCGGCGAACGTATCCTGAATACCGAATGGAGTAGCCATAAGAATGCTTCCTTTGAGGCTACTCTCGAAGTGAAAGGTATCGACTCGATTGGCGTTCTGAACACAATCACTAAAACAATCTCCGATGACTTCAATGTAAATATCATGCGTCTGCTTATTGAAGCGAAAGACGGTGTGTTTGAAGGAAAGATTAAGATGAAAGTGCATGATGTGGAAGACATACAGAAGATGTGTGTGACGCTTTCTAAGATAAAGAACATAAAGTCGGTCGGTCGTGTGGCTGATTAATCGGTAGGTATTTTAACCCTCTAAAATACACATTTATAGGTATTGCCTTTATAAGGGAGATATCTGACCTTTGTCTTCGTCAATTAAAAATAGAATAAGATGAAGACAATAGGTATTTTTTACGGTTCTTCAACCGGGACAACAGAGGATATTGCAAAACGTATAGCAGCCAAGTTAGGCGTGGATGCTTCTAACCTGTACGATGTGGCGAAGGCTTCTCCTTCCGATCTGGCAGGTTATGAGGTTTTGATACTGGGTAGTTCTACCTGGGGCACCGGCGATTTGCAGGATGACTGGTATGATTTCCTTGTCAAGATAAAGAAACTGGATTTATCCGGTAAGTTCGTGGCTATTTTCGGTTGCGGCGACTCTTCCTCTTTCAGCGACACGTTCTGTGACGCTATCGGAACAATTTATACGGACCTTCAGGATACTGGGTGCACATTTATCGGAAATGTGGCAACAGACGGTTACTCTTACGATGATTCGGCAGCCGTTATCGACGGTCAGTTTGTCGGACTTCCGTTGGACGAACTGAATGAAGACGACCAGACGGAGTCCCGTCTTGACTCATGGATTGATTCTTTGAAGAAAGAAGATTGGAATAATTGATTTTCATGTATTAGTTTTTAAGGTAATATCAGTCAGTGCGATGGTAACGGTCAAAGAGAATAAGATTCCCGGAGAGGTAAAAGTTTTTTTGAATCATATCTACGAATATAAAAAGGGGATACGAAGCATGGTTTTATACACGATCAATAAATCTTATGAAAAGATTGCCACCGATCGTCTGGAAAGCCAGCAGATTTGCTATGTGAAGCAGGATGCCGGTGAGCGGAGTGTGAATATTTATTTCGGCAGACCTGAATGTATTGATGCAATCCGTTTGCTGGTTACCCGTCCTTTGAACTTGCTTACTCCTGAGGAAGATTTTATTCTCGGCGCCTTATTAGGATATGATATCTGCATGCAGTGCGAACGTTTCTGCACAAAGAAGAAACAGGCATTGTCATCCGACCTGGCTGGTATGGTAGGATAGTTTTCCCTAAAATTGTTTATTTACCCCTGTTACCCCGCTTGGGATAGCCGACACCGATACTTATAGAACAAAGACTTTCTGGATTTAACAGGTAGTATCGGCCATCCCAGGAGAACGCAAAGCGTTCTATGAAAGGCATCAGCTGATGAGCGTTAAACGAAGCATCCGTAGAGAGCGTCCGGAGGCTGTGCTGTTTGAGCGCAGCGAGTTCACAGACGACAGCGAACGGAGGATGCGGAGTAGCGAAGCAGGTGCAGCCTTGATCTTTTGGCTACTTTTCCATCAAGGGAAAAGTAGGATCAATTCTTTCTAATAAGAAATCTTAACCCCCGCAAAATAACTTCTCGGTGCGGCCGGTCCGTAGATGTAGGCGGAGTCGCGTTTGCGTCCCTGGTCGAAGTCGGACTGGTAGGCTTCGAAGATATTCTGTACACCGGCGTTTACTTCCAGGTTGATGTCTTTGTAGATGTGGAAGTCGTATGACAGCTTGATGTTCATGTCGAAGAAGTCCGGTGTTTTGACCGCCTTGTCCATCGGGATATAGCCGGCCAGGTGCTGTACCAGCATGCTTCCGGTATAAGTACCCGACAAAGCCGCCGTGAAATGTTTCAGCGGAGTCAGCGTCGAGGTGAAGTAACCGTAGGTATTGGGAGTGCGGAACATCTTCCGTTCTGTCGGGACATTCTCGTTATCGCTCCATTTCTCCGGTTCGTTGTAACGGCTGCGCTGCAAGGTGATGCCTGCCTGTAAGGACAGCCAGGAGGAGAGAACACTTTTTCCTTCGAGCGTCAGTCCCATCACTTTGGCTCCCGAACTGTTACGGCGTTCTTTGATGATATTACCCTGCTCGTCTTTACCGATGTCCTCCAACACAAAGACATCGCTCAGGCTGGTGTAGAATCCTTCAATCAGGAAATTTGTCTGGATTCCGTTCTTGAAACGGTGATAGAAGTCGACTGATGTGCTGAGACTCTGCGATTTCTCTTCTTTCAGGTCTTTTGCTCGTTGTATCATCGCAATTTCACCACCTACGGCAGAGATGTGCATATCCTCGTCGAAAGCCTGCGGCGCACGGAAGCCGCTGGAGTAACTGGCACGGATATTGATATCCTCCGTCGGATTGAAACGTACATTGGCACGCGGACTGAATATCACATTATCTATCATATTATGTTTATCCATACGTGCTCCGACCAGGAAACTCCACATTTTGTTTTTCCATTCGTTTTGCAGAAAAAGGCTTTCGATATGGACTTTCTGGTTCGTATAGCGGTTATAGCCTATCATTTCATCTTTCAGATGGTCGTAATTGTATTCCAGTCCGGCTGTCAGGTCCGACGGCATAAACAGGAACTTGTCGAAGCTATAGGCATACTGTGTTCCCGCCATAAAAGTGAGGTCGGTAGTCTTGCCGTAGGCATTCGGGTCTTGCGCTGTACCGTAATAACTGTCGCGGTCGGTGTTTTGGGCCGAAGTGAAGACGCTGAGCCTATGTTTGTAATCGGAAGAGAAAAGGTCGAACTTCAGGCCCCCGCCGTCGATGGAATGCTCCAGTTGTTCAGCAATATCCGCTTCATGGGGCGGACGGTCCAGCAGGTTACCGCCACGGCGGTATTCGTTCATGTGATGATATTCGAATGTCAGCTTGCTGTAAGTGCTTGTTTTCAGGTAGGAACGGAATCCGACCGTCTGGTTTTTAAGTTTCGGCAGTTCGGTATAACCGTCGCCGTCATGGTCGTAGCCGGAACGATGGCGGTTCTGACCGAAGATGTACATGCCGGCTTTACTGTTGTCCGTCACCAGCGAAGCGTTCAAAGTCGTGTTGTTATCAAAAGCCGAACTTCCTCCGATAGAAGAAATCGTATGCGTCAGTTCTCCGGAATTGCGCAATGGCTCTTTAGTAATGATATTGATGGTCCCCGCAATGGCAGAAGAGCCGAATAAGGCCGAACCGCCGCCGCGCATCACTTCGACACGGTCAATCATATTCGCCGGAATCTGTTCCAGTCCGTATACCCCCGAAAGGGCGCTGAAGATTGGGCGCGAGTCGATTAAGATTTGTGTGTAAGGCCCGTCCAGCCCATTGATACGAACCTGTTGGAAACCACAATTCTGGCAGTTTGTCTCAACACGTACGCCTGGTTGGAAATTCAGTCCCTGCGCCAGATTTACCGCATTGGTCGTTTTAAATAGCTTCGAGTCGATGACATTGACCAGGGTGGGAGCCAGGCGCCGCGAAGTCTCGCTCCGGTTTGCCGAGACGACAACGCCGTCCAGGGCAATCCGGTCTTCTTCCAGCTCGACGTTTATTTCCTGTGTTTTCCCTTTTACCAGGCTCACTTCGCGGGTTACGGTTTTGTATCCGAGATATTTGAATTCAAGTGTAAACTTGCCCTCGGGCAGGTTTTTCAGGAAATAATGACCGGAATTGTCCGTCGTGGTCCCTATGGTCGTCCCTTTCAGCATAACGGTGATGAAAGGCAGGTGTTCGCCTGTCTCTTTGTCCAGTACATGTCCGAATACATTGGCATCCGAAGCATTCATTTTCTCGTCGTCTCCTGTTGCCCGTGCAACCGTAACGGCACAGCAAAGGCATAGTATAAGTGTTATAATCTTATTCATTTTAATTTGTTCTGATAAATAGGTAATACAAGGGATGTACCTGTTTGAACACAGGTATCCTAACAAAAAAAGTCCGTATGTATCAGATTACAGGAGGGGCACGAAGAGATAACTTTCCCCGTACAGGGAGTAGGTAATCCGGGTAGACCGGATTGTTTCTGAGTATAAATAATGTAGTAAGAAAAGCGGCAAGCAGAATCGAAACAAACGCAGCTCCGCTGATTTGAATCGTAGAAAGCTGGTGAAGTAACTGGAACTCCGCGTAACCATGTTCATGGTCCGGTTGGCCGTCGTCCGTTTTATGGTAAGGGTGCGAATGGACTATCGTTACCCCGTTCACGATATGGACGTGGGTAAACGCAATCAGGCATCCCAGATACGCAATAAACAGTGCGGGGAGCGCTATACGCAGATATTTCCTGAACTTCTCCATCACCTTGTTGCAAATATAAGGTATTATACGGTATAAAATGGCAAGTCTGGTATTAAATCTGTATTAAATACCTACTGCTAGGTATGAAAACAGGAGCCTCTCCCCGTTTGAAAGATAGATTAAATCCTATGATAAACTTCATTGAACGGCACTCTGCATCGTTCTCCCCAGATGCCTCTGTTACCTTTTCGGATGCCACATGGAATGACCATATTTATCCCGGCACCGTGCGGTAATTTCAATAGTTTTTTGATTTGTGTACTGTCGAAACCCTCTAAAGGGCAAGTGTCGTATCCTTCATTTGCCATGGCAATCATAAATGTCTGGGCAGCCAGTGCACAGGATTTATGAACGATGACACGCATGTCGCTTTCGGAAACTTCACGTACCATAGGGCGGAAGAGGCCGATGCTTTTAGCCAGTATAACCCTTAAAAATCCCAGCAAACCGAAGAACCTGGCATAAAGGAACGGCATTACTTTCCCATAATATAATTCTCTGTCTTTGATACGCTTCTCCTGGCGTTCCTCGGGACTGTTTCGCAGGATATTCCCTTTCTCGAACTCGAGAACGAATTTTGCCCGTTTCTTATATAAGTCCTGACGGGTAACGAAAATAACTATTTCCGGAGCTGTGGAGGCTGCTGTCTGCCCCAGACAAGCCTTCGAAATCTTTGCTAATAATTCGGGTTCTGTAATTTGATAGAATTCCCATAATTGCATATTCGAACTGTTGGGAGCCAGCGTTGCCAGTTCCAGACATTGTTTGACCTTTTCCGGGTCTATCGGTTTTTCTTTATCGTATACCCGCACGGAACGGCGGAACTGCAAGACTTCTGCTAAATTCATTTTTTGATTCTGTTTAATTAAATAACTTCTTTCTTATCTGATAGATGGTCGCTTAAAAGCAACTCTATAATTATAACAAAATTGTGAGTTAATTGTATTATTGAGTTATAAAGAATTCGGTAAAAGTAAATACTTTCTTGTTTGCTACCAATACCTGTGGAAAGCGATTTGTTGTACTAATAACTGTCAAAAGGGGAGATGCACCGGAGAAAATCAATACCTTAGCAGGCTGAAGACTTAATAATGTAATGCCATGAAAAGAAGAAACTTTTTTCGTTCGTTAGCCCTTGGAGGAGCGAGTGTCGCTTTTTCTCCCATCGTGAAGGCTGCCCCTTCGGTGCAGGCTGCCAAAGAGAAGTCGGCAACCAATATAAAGGATGCCCTTTCCATTCCCCGGAATGGAAACTCTATGCCGGGCAAATATCCCGGAAAAGTGGTAAAAGCGACTCACCCCGGTTGTATTGTCGACGGGCAACCGTCGGAGGAAGCCGCTTATGAAATGCTCCGGAACTGCATGTTGAACCTGACGGGGAAAGAAAATCTGAAAGAGGCATGGCTGCAATTTGTCGGTCCCGATGATGTAATCGGGCTGAAAGTGAATCCGATTGCCGGGAAGTTGCTGTCTACTTCGCACGCCCTGACGCAATCTATTATTAACCAGTTGGAAGAGGCCGGCATCTCCCGGAAAAACATCGTTATCTGGGACAGGCGGGAGGCAGACCTGAAAGAGTCCGGCTTTACCCCGGAGAATTACCCCGATATCCGCATCATCGGTACGGAATACACTGATGAGAATGGCAGCTATATCAATGCCGAAGGAAAGTTTTACGGGGAAGAACGGATTGACAAGGAGCACTATTACTTTGTTGATTTGGAGGGCGAGTATGATGCCTATACCATGCCGTTCATGATTAATGGCGGAAAATATTCTTACTTCACAAAGATATGTACGGAGATGGTGACGAAAATCATCAATGTCCCAGTGCTGAAGAATGCGGGAACGACGATTACTTCCTGTATGAAGAACCTGGCTTTTGGCTCTATTACCAATACGGCGCGGCTTCACGGCCCGATGTGGCACGACACCTGCGCTTCGGCTTGTGCCTTTCCTCCTTTGCGTGATAAGGTGGTATTGAATATTACCGACGGTATGATTGGCTGTTTCGATGGCGGGCCGGCTGCCAATCCGCAGTTTATCTGTCATTACAATACGATTCTGGCGGGAAGCGACCCGGTGGCAGTCGACCGCATCGGTTATGATATGGTGATTGCCAAACGTATCGAAGAAGGCGTGCAGGAGGAAGAGAAAGCCGGGGCACGTGCCTTTATGGATATGGCACAGGAGTTCAAGCTGGGAGTGGCCGATAAGGAAAAGATAGAACTGGTCGAAATAGATTTGCAGGCATGAAACACGTTATACAATGGTTGGTACTTTTGACGTTTATCCCTGTTTTCCTGGTGGCACAGGAGGTTAAGGTGAAAAGGGAGCGCGAATTTACCGGTTCCGGCCTTTATGGTTTTATGAACGGGGGAGCGGAACAGTTCCTCGAATACGGCGTCAGTAAGCTGGTAGCCCGCGATGTCGTTTACGAAGGGCAGGAATATACGGTTGAGATTTATGATATGCCAACGCCGGAGGACGCGTTCGGTATTTATTCGCTCCATGTGTTCAGATGCCAGCGGGCGGATACTTTAGGGTGTATCGATTGTCTGTCGCCTTACCAGTTGCAGGCTGTGGCTGGGAATAAATATGTGTCGGTCGTTTTTCCTTCCGGTTCGGCAGCGGCAAAAAGTAAGGCGGACGCGGTAATTCGTTATTATCTGCCGATGGATGGCAAGGATAATCCGGCCTTCCCGGAACAACTGGAAGGATTGTCTCCTTATTCGGGCAAAGTTAAATTTTTCCGGGGGCCTATCGGCATATCCGGGGTCAGCACTTCGCTGATGCATTATCTGGAAGGTGTTGCTTATACAGGTGTCTGGTTTGTGGCCGACAAACCTTCGAAGAGCTATCGTGCCCTGGTTTGTGTCAAGGAAAAGGGCGAGATAGATAAGTTAAAAGAAAAAGTCCCTGCCTCCGATATTATCCGGAGTGGGAACGATTTCATTTATCTAACCGATAAGGAACAGGAGAAGCAGCATGAAGAAAATGGGGATTTCGGGTTCTGAATAAGTTTTCATCATGCCTCCCTTGTTCAGCGTTACGGATGGCTTTCAGACGACGGTGTGCAGTTATCTCTTCCTTTTCCGCATCTTCTTCTTAATCCAGAAATAATAACCCGTTATGGCGAAGACTGCACCGAGGAAGGAGACCAGGCAACTCAGTATCTTCGTCGTCATGCCACCCCAGGTGCCGGCATGCACGGAATATATCCAGCCTCTTATCTTTCCTGATTTAGGCAGGTCTTTGTATAACTGGATATCGGTGATTTGGCCCGTTGCCGCATCGAATGTGTAACGGTCGCTACCCCGGGTGTTGCCGTATCGGGCGGTGGAGACGGAAGCTGAACCGTCCTGGATGGTGATGGAGTTGTATGCCGGATAGCGGTGCTGCAAATCCGATAGAACGCCGGCCCATACCGTATAATCCGTTCTTTTCTGTTGCCTTTCTTTTCTTTCAGAAGAACCGGAACGTTCCGGATGACCGCCTCTCTCCCCGCGACTTCTTTCACCCGGCTTTTTATCTTCGGGCTGTTCCTGTTTGGCCGAAGGGGCCGGAGCATGTGCCTGCGGCTGGGTTGTCTCTACGCCGAAAGCCGTATAGAACGCATCCCGGTACCAACCGAACGACCAGGTCAGCCCGGTGAGTGTCAGGACGAGCAGAAGTAGGGTGGAGTAAAAGCCTCCCGCCACATGCAGGTCGTAGAAGAAACGGTACCAGCCGGCGTTCGCCTTTATTTTCAGGCGGTTTTTCAAGGCCTTCCTGTTACGGGGATACCAGATGACAAGGCCGCTTATCAGAATGATGGCCAGTACGAGTGTGGAGTATCCCACAAGCGCTTTCCCCAGTGAAAAGCTGCCGTCGCGTTTATAGGAGTCGAGCAGCCAGCGGTGGAGGCGCATCATCTGCATGAAGAAACCCTGTCCGTCATTGATGCCGGTGACTTCTGCGGTGTAGGGGTCGATGAAGGCGGCGGCCTTTTTGCCCGGCAGCACCAGTTGGTAGGTACGTTTCGGGTCGGGAGTGACGCGGATGCCGTTTATCTTAATGGAGTCGGGGAGTTGCCGCCGGGCTGATTCTATCAATGCGGCCGGCAGGAGCGGTTCGCCCTTCACCTCTTTTACGAAGTAGTGGGAAGGGTGGCAGAGTTCCTGTATCTCCGTTTCAAATACCAGTATTGCCCCTGTCAGGCAGACAATGGCGATGATGATACCGAAGGGTATGGATAACCATAGATGTATTTTAGCAAAGAGTTTTCTCATTTTCCGAATAATTGTTTTATCCCGTCGTATATACCTGGAATGGCGACTGTTCCGTGGTTCTCTTCGGGGAATGATTTATGAAAGAAACGCAGGTTTTTCGCCTGCGGCAATACCTCTGTGAGGAGGTGGTTTACTTTGTTGAGGTGGATGTCCACCCGGTCGGTCCGTTTCTTCGAAGCGACGCCGATGTACAGGCTTTTACCCGTGAAGTCTTTCCCTTCAACCCATGCGGCTGCTTCCTGCGATAGCTTGCCCTGGTCCCACCACAGGCTCGGGTCGACGACCAGATAGGTGTCGAACAGCTCCGTATGGCGGAGGAAGGTGTTCAGGGTGAACAGTCCCGCGTAGGAATGGCCTATCAGCATATTCTTTCCGTTCGTCCGGCAGGTGCTGTCGATAACGCCGCGGAGCTCTTCGGTCAGGAAGCGGCTGAATGTTTCGCTTCCGCCGCCCTGGGGAGTCGCATCCGGGGCAATCCGGCCGTCCCGTCCCGCTGCCGAGGCTGTCGGCGTCAGGTCGCGTGTCCGGTTGACGTTGAGCACGCCGATGATGATGCTTTCCGGGAGGTATTTGCCTCTGACGGTTGTAAATGTCCGGCTGATTCCTACCAGCGAATGAAAGAAAGCGTCTCCGTCGAGCAGATAGATGACCGGATATCTTTTCGTTGTATCCTGCTCATAGCCGGAGGGAAGGTGTATCCAGTAGTTCCGTTCCTCGTTTAATACGGCAGAGTGGAGAGACTGTTTCTTGCCTATACAAATATCCTCCTGGCTCCGCATGGTTAGCGGGAGCAGGAGGAGTATAAGAAAGATATACATGCGAATCATCTTTCGTTGTTATTGTTTACTGTGCAGCCGTCAGTTTACCGACACCGCTCACCTGTGTAGCTTCGATTGTCAGACCTTTGGTTGCCGTGGCAGTTGCCGGGTTGATTTTGTAGATAGCCGGGTTGCCGCCGCCTTCGTTGAAGGTAACGGTTACGTAGGCGTTGCCTTTTTCAACATACGGTTCGTTGCCGAAGCCGGAAATCTGGTCGGTTGAAGGTAGACCTGTTACGTATGTCAACTTCTTGTCTCCGGCCTTGAAGATAGCCAACTGGTTGGCTACATAGCCTGTTTCAGTGAGAGGTCTGTCGTACATCAGCAACATGAAATAATCGTCTGCGATATGCCAGCTACGGAGGAAAGAGTTACCGTTGGTCAGGGCTTCCAGGTTGCAGTAGTAATCGTCGAACTCAGTGCTTCCGCTGGGGATACGAACGACACCAGCGGGCAGCGTTGTCTTCTGGCGGGCATCGGTCATCGTTTTTGCGAAGCTCGGCGAGAATACATATACGTCACCGTTGTCGGCTGCCCAGATCATTTGGTAATACTGGGATTTCATACGTCCAGCGGCATAGCTGATCTTATCCGTTTTGATAAGTTTCTTGCTGGTCATGGTTACATCGTCGAAGATGGCTACCCAGCATTCGTTCGGATACTGTGTCCACTGCAATTCGTCTTTCTTGTAAGCGCTGCTGTTGGAACCGCCCGATTCTTTCTTCACCAGGTCTTCGTTGCCCGGCAATACCCATTTGCCGTTCTGGTCTTTTGTGCCGTACTGGCTCAGACCCATTGGAACGGCGGCTGTGTAAATCTTGTTGTTGTGTTCCAGCATACCGGACAGGGTTACGTATTCACCGGTGCCCAGGAAGTTTTCAGACAAATAGGCTTTGTTCTGCGTATCGTTGGTGGTGAATGTTTCGGCTGCCGGGTCCAGGTAAGAAAGCAGGAATACTTTCGGGGTGTAACCGTTTTCGTCGTTCCATTCCGTAGGACCGTCACCGGTAGAAGAGGTCATGATATATTTGTCGTAGATGCCATAGGTGGTAAAACGCTTTACACCGAACTCGGCAGAACGCTTCTTCAGTTCGCCGCTGGCATCCATGATATACGAGCGGGTTCCGCCGGCTTCTCCCTGGTTGTATGTCAGGGCGTAGAGATATTGTTCCTTGAAGAATACCCAGTAGGTTGCACCGTCGTTCACAACACCGTTGTTGATGGTCGTAACGGTACCTTCGTCCAACGATTCGGCGTTGACCAGCACATTGGTTGTATTTCCGGAAGCCGTTACAGAGGCTGCGATTACATATTCCGCGTTGTTGTCATCGTCACCGCCATCACCGCCACCGGTAGATGGATCGTCGTCACACGCTGTCAGTGTCAGTCCGGCCATTGCAGTAGCGAAAAGGCCTGTTAAAAAGAAATTCTTCTTCATCTTGTCTTGTTTTAATATTGTTTATTACTATTTATTTTAGAGAGATTAATTGCCTAGATAGACACGAACCTTTCCGTAGAATGCCCGTCCTGCTTTTTGCAGGCTGAAGTTGTCGTACAGCTTTTCGTCCGTGAAGTTGCGGCACTCGAACGAAATGTTGTAACGTCCGTTCTGAAGGCTGTAAGAGAGAGTCAGGTTGTGTGAGAACTGGTTCGGCACCACATATTCGCCTTTATTCGAACCGATGATAGAAGAATAATAGGTAAAGCTATGTAGGTACTGATTGTCGTAAGTCACTATCAGCGTGTTGCCTTTCTTCCAGAGGTTACGCCAGTAGAAGGTCACGTCGGAGTCGGCGAAACGGTACGGCAGGTTCGGCATACGCTGTTTATAGGCGATATTGTTTGCACCGTTGCTGATGGCCGTCTTTTGGTTGTCGCGGACATTCATCTGCGTATAGTTTCCACCCAGGCTCAGCCAGTTAGCAAAGCTGTAACGGGCGGAGATGTTATAGCCTTTGGTCAGCACCTTGCCGTAGTTGATATAGCTTGCCGCCTGTTTGCCGCCGCTCAGGTCGGTGATGTTACGCTGGATATAGTCTTTGGTGTTGCGGTAAATCAAACCGCCTTCCACATACACGTTATGTTTGTTGAATGCTTTGTTGTAGCTTACGTTCAGGTTCAGGTTGTCGCTGTTTTCCGGTTTGATGCCCATGTCGCCCATTTCAAGGTCTTCGTTTCCGAACATTTCCTCGATGGTAGGCAGGCGGTAGGCTTTTTCGTAAGACAGTTTGGCCTGCAAACCCGGCAGTACGAAATAGGTACCGGCGACCCCGTATCCCATCGAGTTGACGCTGCGGGAGGTGCGGACATATTCTGAACTTGTGTTATCAGTTGCTATCGGACCGGCTACATACTGGTTGTAATGCTTTCCGAAGACAGACAGGTTCCAGTGTTCGGACGGCATCAGGCGGTAGGAGAGGCCGGCAATGTTCTTGCGTGTCTCCTTGTCGATAGCATCCGTCAGTTCCTCGTTTGTCAGCAGGGAGGTGTTGGAGCGGCGGAAGGCGGTCAGTACGTTGTTGAACGTAAACATATGTGCCTTGCCGATGCGGTAGTTGAGGGTGACCGTACCGTTCCAGTTGTTGTTGTCCGAACGGGTGTGCTGGTAGGACTGTTCGCCGCGTGAGTTCATCAGGTGCTTGTCGCCTGCCCAGTTATATTCGTAGGCGGAGGTATCCACGTTGGTCGTCAGGTTCTTGTTGTAATTGGCGGTGAATACCAGGTCGAGACCATCGGTGAACAGGTTGCGTTTGTTGTATTCCAGCGACGGCATCAGGGAATGGCCTTTGCGGTGTTTCTCGCCGTAAACCGTGTTCTGGCGTACACCCGTCTGTATATCCTGGTACATATTGGAATAAGTGAAACCGAACAACAGGCGGTCGGCCCATTTCCTGTTGACAAACCCCAGCTTTCCGATGATGGCTTCGTTATGGTAAGTGTCGTTGAAGCGTTTCACACGTTCTTTCTTATCCGTGTCGAGACGTCCCGTTTCGAAATCCTTTACCGGGGCATCTACATAGTAGTCGTTGTCCGAATAGTTCTGGAAAGCATTGATTTCGTAAGTGAAACCGTTATCCAGTGTCTGTCCGAAGTTGACGTATGATTTGTGCGTATTGAACGAGCCGAAAGAATAGGAGGCGTCGAGAAACCAGTTGCGGCGTTTCTTGTTCGTCACGATGTTGACAACGCCACCGATGGCATCCGTTCCGAAACCGACGGGGACTACTCCTTTATATACTTCGATGCGTTCAGCGAAATTGACCGGTATGTTGTTCAGGGCGAATGAACTGCCTACACCTTCCTGCGGCACGCCGTCGATAAAGACCTTCACGTGCTTTCCGCTGAAACCGTCGAGCATCAGCTGCATGTCCGAGCCTACACCACCCGATTCGCGGAGTTTCATGCCCGGTGCTTTGGCGAGCGCATCGCTCAGGCTTTTGGTGGAGTTTTGCAGTTCCTTGGTATCTACGGCTATGGCGTTGAAGGCCGAACGTTTCAGGCGGCTGATGCCGTTGGAAACGACTACGACTTCATCCAGTTCTTCCACTTGCGGAGTGATGGTGATATTTTGTTTTACGCGCTGGCCGTCGATAAGCCTGACTTGCTTTTCAACTGTTTTATAGCCGATGGCGGATACAACCAGTGTATAATTTCCTGCGGGAGCTTTGAGATGGTAGATACCTTCTTCATTCGTCGTTCCTCCGTAATTGGTACCTTTCAGATAGACTGTTGCAAAATCAACAATCTCTTTCTCCGTTGATAATATCTTCCCTGAAATCATGGCCTCCCCCTGTGCTTTTACCGTAACCGGCAGAATTACAAGGAATAGTGCAAACATTAGTGTGTTAAATATCGCTTTCAATGTCCGAATCTTTTTACATTATTAAACTGCTGCAAAGGTCGGCTGAAAAGGAAAGCGCATCAATCACCGATTATAGGTAAAAAAGAAGCGTAAGGGAAAGGGTAAAATAACTATATATAGGTATGGAGGGGAGGAGGAATAATAATCGACCTTCCCCTCAACAACTATACTTCCTAGAACGGATACCCGATTGCCAGGTGCCATCCCGGTTTATATTTGGGGACGTTGAAGTAACCATTCTTGTCTGTTTCGTAAGGAACATGTAATGGGATACCCATATCCAGGCGGATCACGATAAAGGTCAGGTCGTAACGCAGGCCGACACCGGCATCCAGCGCCAGGTCTTTCAGGAAACGTCCCCATTTCAGTTGGCCGCCGGGACGCTGCTTGTCTTCACGGATCAGCCAGATGTTACCGGCGTCTACGAATGCAGCCCCGTGCAGGTCGCCCAGGATCGGGAAACGATATTCGAGGTTGGCTTCGAACTTCAGGTCGCCGGTCTGGTCGAGGTAGCTGTAAGTTGTCTTTTCGGGAAGGTAACGGCCCGGACCGATCGAACGGATCGTAAAGGCACGCAAACTGTTGGCACCCCCGATATAAAATTGTTCGCTATAGGGAGCAACCCGGGCGTTCCCGTAACTGTAGACGGCACCTGCCATCATGCGTCCGACCAGATGCTGGTTATGGCCGATCTTATAATCATAACGTATCTCGGCTGTCCCTTTCACGAACTGGGCAAACTTGTTTCCCAGCAGATGTTTCCCTTCTTCGTTGAATTTCTTTCCGGCAATAGCATAGCCGGCACCCAGGAGGTTACCTGCCTGCGAAACGGCAAGCTGGAACCACGTGTGGTTCCGGCGTGTAGTGATCGGGGCATCATCATAGGTATAAGTATAACCCATTGCCGGCACGAACTGGTTCTCCAGACTCAGTTTTAACGCCTTGTTATCCTTTGTTATGCTATCGAACTCATGCGTCGTAGACTGGAGCAGGTTGTACGTCAGCTTGAACGGCGTGATCGAATGGTGACTGGTAGCGGACGACTGGTAATCGTAGGAAGCACTTCCGCCGAAAGCCAGCATCTTGAAGAAACGTGCCCGGTTCAGCTGGTCGACATACAACCGGAAAGAGGTACTTGACGGATACAAGCCGTCTTTCTTCATCATTCCCGGGAAAAGCAATTGCGGGAACGTCAGCGTTCCGCTCAACCCCATCTCCCAGCTGTTGATGGCCGATTTGGCACCATCCACCCGGTTGCCGGTCTGCCATTCGTAAGAACCGCGCAGGCGTACTCCGAAAGTCTCGCCGCCACCGAACACGTTCCGTTTCGTTACGCTGAAGATAGCTCCCGGTCCCACCTGGTCGTTACTTTTGGAGGTGACGTTCACTTCCAGCTCACCGTCGAGCGGAAGGTCGTAGACCGTGTTGATCTTCAGGTCGAGCGTGTCCTGGCGGCGGGTGGTGTCGCGCGGGGTATATTGCATTTCGGAATACCGGAAAATACCCAGGCGCGAATAGCTGGTCTGGGTCCGTTGCTGTTTTTCCTGCGAATAAAGGTCACCCGACCGGAACCGCAGGCGGTTATAGAGCACCGACGGGCGGACGCGCAGTTTGCCTTCGTAGTAGACGGTCATGTCTTTGTAACGTACCGAATCGGTGGGTGTCTCATTGTTATAGCCGTTCAGCCAGACTGATATATCGCCGATCTTCCACGGGCGAAGAGCGGCACGCGACAGTCCGGGTTTGGTCATGATGCGGAGCGCCACCTTGCCGGGATTCATGATGGTATCAGCCTGGTAAGTGATGAACTCGGGACGGAAATAATAAAAACCGTTGTTGCGCAGCAAGGAGGAGATACGCTGCCGTTCGGCTTCCAGGTTCGTCACGTTGAAGTTTTCACCGTCATGAAGCAGGCGTTCACCTATCGTATTTTGTATCAGTGTATCCATCCGGTGACGCATCCTTACATAACGGATACTATCATAGGTGTAGGGATGGTTCATGGCCACCTGGTAAATGAGTTTTGCTTTCTTCGCATTTTTCGGATTGGTATCCACCTGGAAAGAAGTCGTTCCGTTGAAATAGCCATATTCCTTCAACAGGTTTTGCGCTACCTTGATGCGGACTTCGGGATTTACGGTGGAGACGAACACCGGTTTAGCAGCCAGCTTGTCGAAAATCCATTTCCCAATCTTCCCCTTTTTATTGACAAATGCATTATAGACCCAGAGGCCGAAAGGCAACGGCACACGGATGGACGAACTTCCCAGCAATGCATTGTTGGGCGGATAGGCAAGGGCGCCTTCCACTTCGGCTAGGGCATCTTCGCCGGCGGTGGTTTTATCTTCATCGGTGACTTCTATTTTCTTGATACCGGTGTATAAAACTTCGCCTTCAGGCAGGTTCTTCGTTGTCGAACAGGAAGAGGATAGCAGGATCAGGGTAGTGAATATCGAGGCGATAACACACCCTCTGCCGTTTAACAGTCTGTATAATATGTCCTTATTTTCCATCATTCTTCTTCATTTACCGGTTTGGGTCGATTCTTTTTAAAATTGAACAGTTCGCGTAGATGGAGCATCTTGCGGCGCAGGACGATACCGGCGCCTGTTTCGGTGATCTCACCTTCCAGCAAACTTTCGTAGTTCTTATCGTGGAACAGCTTCACGTAGCGGGTTCCACTGGCATCCAGCCGGTATTCGATCGAGACGTTGTCGATAAAGGCCTGTGTCTGGCTGCTGTTGCTGGCGTTTTCGCCGGTCGAGATGCGTCCGCCCAGCACGACACGGATGCGGTCGTTCCAGAAACGTTTGGCGAAACTGAAATTATAATCGGTACGCTGGCCGCCTGAGCCGTCGCCGTTCTCGTCGTAGGTATCCATGCCGAAGGAGATGTCGACCGTCTTCAGGGCACTTCCGGCAATGTTGCTGATCTCACTGTTGAGGAAGCTGTTCAGGGCGGCACCCATGTTCAGATTCTGTTTGCCGCTTCCGGAGTTGCCCAGATACATGCCGGTCATGATCATGCCGACTGCCAGTTTCGTGCGTTCATCTTCACCCAAGCTGCTCAGTTGGGTCTGCATCGCCTGGTCTTCGGGAGCCGTCAGGACGAATTGCAGGCCCAGGTTCTCCAACTGCTGTTTGAGGGCGATGCCCACGTCGAAATTCACCATGCGCGGATTCTGTCCGCTGAGCGTCACGTTCGTGCGGATACGTTCGGTGGCAGTCAGGTTCAGGTACGGGTCCATCGGATCGCCGCTCCACTGCACATAACTACCGTTTTCGATATTAAATTCTTTCAGCGGGATGACCGGCAGGGCATATTTTACAATACCACCGGAAAGGGTATATCGTCCGTTCAGGATCATCTCGCCCTGCGGGGTATATTGGAAAGAAAGGTCGCCACCCCCTTCGAGTTCGACTTTGCTGGAGCGGTCGGGGGTAATGTCGGCGTTCAGCCGTACGGACTGGTCGATGCGGATGGTCAGCAGCATATCCAGGCCGCCCAAAGGCAGCGGGGCTTCTTGCCGGCGTCGGTTCACCAGCGTGTCTTCGAATGAAGTGAAAGTCACCAGGTCGGATAGACGGTCCTGTACCGTCAGCGGCGAGTCTTTCATGACATAAGTCACATTGGTTCCTCCCAACAGTTGCAGGTTGCCGCGCATCATTAAGGCATCCAGCGGACCTTTGACCGTCGACGCCAGGTTGACGAGCAGTTTGCCGTACACCATGCTTTCCTTGTTACGCTTCACGTCGAGCAACTGCATGTTGTCGGCATTTAGTTTCAGGTCGGCCATCATCCGCGAAGGATTATTGAAGTCGATCGTGCCGTCTATCACGAACGGGTTCTTTCCGGCTGCGTGGATATGGTATTTGTCGAACAGGATCTTATTCTCTTTCACCACGATTTTCTTGTCGTCCACCCGGAAACTGGTACCCACGGCAGTGACGAACATTGAAGTCGAATCCATTTCGATATATCCGTTCATTTCGGGAGCTTTGCTGCTGCCCTTTATCGTCATGTTCCCTTCGAGCACGCCGCTGAGCGCCGCCATATTATCCGGGATAAACGGGTTCACCATATCCAGCGGCAGATGTGTTACGTCGAGCGTCCCGTCCAGGTGGTCGTTTTTCCCCATCTTGTAAAGGGCGGTTGCCGACATGACTTCGTTTTGGTCACGGAAGAAGTGCATGTCGACCTGGTGCGTATTGTCGGCCAGCGGGAGATAAACGGTGCTGAACATCAGTTCGCCTACCCGTCCGCCTTCATAGATCAGATTGTCGATATTTGCATCGACAACGACCAGGAACGAACTGTCCGACGGAGCATATTGCATGTCGGCGCTCAGGATACCCTTCATCGAAGGTATCTCCGCAAAAGCCTTTGAGATCACATCGAGGTTGATCTGGCTCAATTCCAGATGCAGTTCCTCCATCTTATCCTTTTCGGGCAACGAATGTATCCACAGGGAGGCGTTTTCTTCGCCCGACAGGCGGAGGTCGGCGGCAATATCTTTTTCGTTCTTATAAAGGATATAATTGTCCGGGTTCAGCTTGAAAGGGCGGAATGCCAGGATCGGATTGTCCGGGAACAGATGGAGGTTGAAACCTTCTTCCACCTTGTCGGCACGCAGTCCGAGCAGGATACCGGTTTTCCCCAGGCCGTCTGTGTACAGGAGTTCGGCGTCGGCAAACGTATTCCTTACCTTTCCCTTGACTCCGGCTGTAAACGGAGCCTGCTGGCGGAATTTCGTCTTGATGACATCGGCCTGATACAACAGTCCGAGCGAGTCCTGCCGGATCGCAAAGCTGACTGTGTCTATCCGCGTCGTGTCCTGCATCAGGTTATAAATGCCGGCATCCAGCCGGAAACCTTCTTCGGGAGAGGTGAACGCCTCCAGGTTCAGGTTGTTGAACGAGACGTTTGCCTGTTGCAATATATTATAAATCGGATTATCCTTCCCTGCCGATATGGCCAGATGCATATCCGGCAGCAACGGTTTAAAGGCGGGGATATTGATCATCGAATCTTTCTCGAGCTGTTTGTTCAACCCTTCGGAAATCTTGTTGAACTTATCGGTCATGGTCTCCAGGTCGGAGTTGCCGGTCAGCACGATCCCGAGGTCGCCGGCATGGAAGGAGACGCGGGTGGTGTCCTGGGTGCTTTGGGCGTGCAGGGTAAGTGTCTTCGGTTTATAAATACCCGTGGTGGTAGTCAGTTCCCAGTTTCCGAGGGTGACGTCGACCAGGTTGTTCTTTCCCATGTCGGTTTCCGCTTCCGCGAAAAGCTGGAAGGAGGTTGCCAGCGAATCGTTCATCAGGTGCATGCCATAGAGGTCGAAGTTTTCGACATCGGCTATCAGCATGGCTTTGATCTCTTTCTTTTGCAAGGTCGCATTCAGCGTCATATCCATCTTTGCCAGCGGATATTTGCTCAGCAGGTCGAACTTTACGAAGTTCTTTTCCAGCGAACCGGCCAGGGTGACGTCCGATACGTTGTAATTGCCGTATCGTATATCCGTCAGTTTTCCGTCCAGCTTTGCCCGGGAAGAGGTTTTGAAGGGATCGAACCCTTGGCCTTCCGCCTGTATGGATGCGCTCATATAATAGAGCGAGTCGAGCGGCATAAAATGCACAGGTTCCAGGCTATCCACTTTCAGGTCGGCTTTATAAGCCTCTTTGGCCGGGTTGAAACGGCCTGTCAGCAGGACTTTTCCTTTGTCTTCTTTCAACAGGAGATCGGCTTGATACTCATTGTTTTTCAGAGCCGCCTCACCGGTCAAGGTGATGCCTGCCGGGATATTATACCGGTGCCGTTCGGCGGGGGGAAGCATTGTCAGCAGGAAATCGAGGTTGCCGGTTTTTGCTTTCAGGTCCAGTTTTCCAGAACGGCGCACACTGTCGGTCAGTGCTTTCATCGTTCCGGAAACGTCCATGCGGAAAGTCCCCGGCAACTCCGCTTTCAGCTGGCGGAGCAGCATGGACGATAAGTTTCCCTCTACTCCGGCAGTCAGTGAAACCGGTTTCTGCGGATAGGCTTTCTGAAAATCTTCGGGCAGTGCACCGGCGAATGTCATCACATCTTCTTTTCCCAAAGAGGCGGTTAATAACACCCGCATATCACCTTCGGGGTTTTCGTCGAACGAACTCCAGGGAACCATCGCCAGCAGGCGCGCTTCCGAAGCAGCTGTTTTCAGCAATAATTGCGGTACACTAATAGTCGTGCTGTCACTGTGAAGGCTTCCGGTCAGCGAAGTGATCGCTAGTCCGGAACGGTCGTCGGCAGAGAGTTCGCGTATCCGTGCCTTTATGTCCCTCCCTCCGTAGAACAGCGAATCCAGGGTGATATTGACATTACTCAGGGCGATATGCGAAGGGTCGAAACCTTTCACCGGCTCCTGGTCGTTGCCGTCGTATCCCAGTGTCGAACCGGTCAGTGTGAACAGGTCCGCCCCATATTGTGAAGTGCCCAGGTCTACGACGCCGTCTTTCAGGTTCGCCTTATCTATATAGGTAGTCAGGCGCAACGAGTCGGCAGGCATCTGCATGGCAAACGCCACCCGGTCGAAATTGATTTTTTCCAGTTTCAATATCCAGTTGACTGGGGTGGAGGTGGTGTCGGCTTTCGTTGTCGTATCGTTCAGTAGCAGGGTGATAGCGGTATCGGACAGGTCGATTGTATTGAGCGTCACCCGTTCTTTCGAGAGATTGATGCGGTCGGCCTTGGCATATAAGCGTCCCAGCACGCCTTTTATCTCCATGCCTTCGATAAAAGTCCCGGTATTCACTTTCACCCCTTCCAGGTTGATAGCGTCTACCAGCACTTCTTTTTTCAGCAGAGGCAAGGCTTGCACATTGACGGAAAGGCTTTTCAACGTCAGAAGCGTATCGGTGGGAGCCGTCAGGACCTCCACCCCCCGCACAGTCAGGTTCAGCGGGAAGGAGAGACGTATCCGTTCGATCCCGATCTGCATCCCGGTAGCTTTTCCGGCATAGTAGGCGGCCTGTTTCACTGCAAAATTCTGTACAGGCGGTATATATAAAAGCACAGAGATAAGTAGTATCAATACCACCGGTATCAACAACACAATCCCTATCCGTTTTATCCAAATCCTCATCTTTTTATCAGCGTTTTCTTTTTTATTATCATAACGGCTAAATACCCTGTTTTGTTTGAAAATTCTTTAACAAATATAGAAATAAAATTTCGTAATAAAAACGGGGTAATGTGATAATATGCCAATTTCGAAATGGCTGATACGGATAGAGACGGGATCGAAACGGGAGGTTTTAGTCTGTCGCTCCCTTCGTCTTCCTTCTTTTGCAGTACGTTCTGCACGTTGCGTTAAATGATCTTTTGTATAATATCCTTTATATCCAGATTCAATTTAGAGAAGGCATACCATGATTTCTCCATTATTTTTCATAGCGATACGATTTTGTTTGCGGCAAAGTTAAGATTATTATTTGTCCCGTATCTGTTTTTCTGTGGAAAATATTTAGATAAATCTGAAAGCCAGTCTCGAATTTTACATTATCTTCCCTTCCCTGTTTCACCCCATCCGAGTCCGTTTTCAATTTCTCCCGGATTAAATTTGATTTTCTTCCGAAAGAAATTATTTTTTCTCCCGGAAGGGCGTTTTCCTATAAAAAAACAACAGCTTTCGCCAGAATGGGGAAATTTACAATAAGTATTTTGGCGATGGCCTATTTTTCGCCGCTTAGCGCGTTGATCCTGAAACATACGGGCGAGGAGGTGGTGGCGGAATACTGTTTCCATTCCGGGCGGGACTGGCGGTTCGACTTCGCCATCCCTTCCCGCCGCGTAGCTGTCGAGGTGGAGGGCGGCGCCTTCAACGGTGGCCGCCATATCCGCCCCGAAGGCTATCTGCGTGATACGCGTGCTGCCGGGAGAACTGCTGATGCTGAAAACGTTACGGCTGGTTATCCGTGCGATACAAAATCATAATTGAAAAAGTTTATAACAATCATGGCTAGACCTATCAAAAAAGGACTGGATTATTTTCCGGTCGATACCGATATATTTGAAAATATACAAGTACGTAAACTGAAAAGCCGCTACAAGTCGCTCGGTTTTCTGGTTTATTTCACCATCTTGTGCGACATTTACAAAAAGAGGGGTATTTCCTGCAATTGTCGGATGATTATATGTATGACCTTGCTGATCGTTTGGGAGATACGGAAGAAAAGATTCAGGAAAGATACATTTTAGTTGTAAAACGATGCAAAAATCCCATTTCCGAAGAGTTTAATTGCATTAACATCGTGGAAAATGCTGTTAATGTATCAGAAACGGGGGTTTCTGTTACAGAAATGCGACAAAGAAAAGAAAAGGAAAGTAAAGAAAATATACAACAACAGCAACAACACGCGCGCGAGGAGCCGAAAGAAGAACCGCAGAATTTGGATGAAGCGCGTGAGCGATGGAAAGATGCTTTGCGAGAATTATCGGCCTTCTATCTGCCGGATAACGGAATAAGCATCTTCTATCAATGTAGCCGGATAATCATTTATTTCCAGAATGCGGATGGCGTTCCGCTGGTAGAGGTTGCCTGCCTTTAATTTATAATCGAACGAGAGAATGCCGTTGGCTATCGTTTCACAGAAATGATACAGGTCGTATTCATTTTTCAGGAATGTTCCTAATTCCGCATCGTGGGTGGAGACAATTACGATGTTGTTCGAGGTGTTCAGGTATGACAGGACCGCTTTGGTTGCCGCTATCCGCTCGGTGGTGTTGGTTCCCTTAAATATTTCGTCCAGCAGGAAAAGGTTGATATGTTCGCTACAGCTGCATGATAGCATATCGCGGATCGACTCCACTTCTTTCAGATAGAAACTTTTGCCGTCGGAAAGGCTGTCGGAAAGCATCAGGGCGGCATGGATCATGACAGGCGTTTTCATCTGCATCCGCCGGGCAAAAGCTGTATGAAGCGTCTGTGCCGCTAGCATATTGACGCCCAGAGTACGGATGAAAGTAGTCTTTCCCGACATATTCGAACCGGTAAACAGGATGGAGCGGCCTTCGATCCGGATCGTATTGGCAACACAGTTCTTGAGCAGGGGATGAAACATCTCCTCCGTCTCCATCCGCACCTCGCCTTCCGGCTTTTCCGGCAGACAGTAATAAGGCAGGCTCTTCCGCAGAAAAGCGACCGACGACAGACTGTCTGCCAACCCGGCAAAACGAAACACCGTCTCTATCTGCCGGTTCTTATCTTTCAGCAGGGTGATCACTTTATGATAGGCGATCGGTTCCGCCAGAAAGAAGATTTTGACGCATTCCATGATCGCCCAAAGGATGACAGCCAGGTCGCTGTCCATCTTCGATTCCATCCGCAGGTGGCCGCTCGCCTTTCTCAGTGTTTCCAATGAAGACAGCGCCTCCGGAACCTCTTTGCCGAGTTCCGTGAAAAGCGGGTTCTTCGATAGTTTGCCCGAAATATTCAGCAAACGTATCAGTTGGGGAATGGATATCAGAAAATTCAGGTTGTTCGGTTTGTTCCCGTAATGAATAACGCCGTTCACAAGTATCGCTGCAATCAACAAAAGCAGCCACGCTCCCGCCTGATAAAAGTACAACAATAGAAGAAACAAGGCCGGCAGGAAACCACAAATACGGAACAGGATTTTCCTCCATACAGGAACAGCCGGAAATCCTATACCCATCAGCGACGCAATACTATATGCTTCATGGGTATTCAGGATTTGCAGGTCTTTGACAAGTTCTTCCTGTAAATCCGGATGCGACGACAGCTCGTTTATAAGTGCTTCATGCCGTTCTATCTCGCCCGCTTTGTCCGGGATGATCCGCATCAGGTTGTACAGATACTGCTGCCCGACGCGTGAGGCGGTGCGGTCGGAAAACATGAAAAGATCCTCGAAACCCAGATCGGAACAGGTCTGGTCGGACAATACGCCCAAAGCATTCCGGTGCGTATCGAAACGGAAGAAGGAAGAGATATCGAAAAAATTATAACTCTCGGCTTTCTCTTCTCCCTTATAGCTTGGAGTCTGTTTCCATGGTTTCCGGATATTCATAGATCGTAACTGTTTTATGTCTTGTGTCAAAAGTATATCTTTTTCGTTAATATTCAGTACTACCCGTATTATTTAGTTCCAAAATGCGTATGTTTGTCACAACAAAAAGATAAAAAGAGGATATGCTTAATTTAGAAGAACTTTGTACCCAGGTACAACAGATAGCCCGCGAAGCCGGGACTTTCCTGAAAGAAGAACGGCGTAAGTTCGACCGTACACGTGTAGAAGAGAAAAGTGCTCACAATTACGTATCGTATGTCGACAAGGAATCGGAAAAATGGCTGATCGCCCAACTCTCCGCCTTGCTTCCCGAAGCAGGCTTCATCGCCGAAGAAGGCAGCGGCAGCCTGACCGACGAAAACTATTGCTGGCTGGTGGATCCGCTGGACGGGACTTCCAACTATATTCACGATGTCGCCCCTTACTGTGTCAGTATCGCCCTGCGTAATAAAGAAGAATTGCTGATCGGTGTCGTTTACGAAGTCTGTCGCGACGAATGCTTCTACGCCTGGAAAGGCAGTAAAGCCTATCTGGATGGCAGGGAGATACACGTATCGGACGTATCCGACCTGGATAAAGCCTTTATCGACCTGGGATTTCCTTATAACTCCGATGCTTACCGCCCGGTGGCCCTCCGCCTGGTCGACCGGTTATACGGTTTCGCCGGAGGAACGCGCCTGATGGGAGCGGCGGCTGCCGAAGTCTGCTATATCGCCGCCGGACGTTTCGAAGCGCGTATCGAAGCCTGGATCGGTCCCTGGGATATAGCGGCAGGCGCCCTGATCCTGATGCAGGCCGGCGGTAAAGTGACCGACTTCAGCGGTGGCGACAACTGGCAGTCGGGAGATGAAGTGCTTGCCACCAACGGAGCGATGCACGAGACACTTATGCAGTTGGTCAGGGAGTAACTTATCCTTTGATCAGATAGATCATATAGGCAATATAGCATAGGACCATAACAATCCCTTCGAGGCGTGTTATGGTGCGCTTTCTGATAAACAGCCCGAACAGGTAAAGCAATACGCATGAACCGATCAGAACCCCGAGGTCTGCATTGGTAATACCTTTCATGTTCAGCGGACTGATGGTCGTGCTGCAACCCAATACAAAGAATATATTGAACAGGTTCGAACCGATCACATTCCCGATCGCCATCTCCGGATTTTTCTTCAAGGCGGCAACGACCGAGGTGGCGAGTTCGGGCAGGGAAGTTCCTCCGGCAACCAGCGTCAGGCCGATAATAGACTCACTGACACCCAAACCACGCGCAATCCCTGATGCTCCGTCTACGAAGAACTGCCCTCCGTAAATCAAACCGGCAAGGCCACCGGCAATGAATACCCCGGATTTCCATACGGGCATCAACTTGATTTTCGTCTCTTCCTCTCCGTTCCCGTTATGTGCAATGGCGAATGTGTAACCCAGAAAGATCGCAAAGAAACAGAGCAGCAGCATCCCGTCGCTGTTGCTGATTGTATTTTCAGCCGCTCCGTTTATCAACACGTCGTTTCCGCAGATAAATAAAACGATAGATGCCAGGATACATAACGGAATCTCTTTGCTGAGCGTCCCTTTATTCATCCCGATGGGAACAATGGCTGCCGTGCAACCTACAATCATAAGGGTATTGAAAATATTACTTCCGACAACATTCCCGATGGCCATATCCGCACTTCCTTTCAGTGCCGATACAATGCTGACGGTCAGTTCGGGGGCGGATGTACCAAAGGCTACGATCGTTAATCCGATAACAAGGGAGGAGATGTTAAAACGTTTGGCTACCGAAGCAGCCCCATCGGTCAGTGCATTTGCGCCGACCAGGATGAGGAGTAATCCGCCGATCAGGGCAACGATATCCATTAGAATGGCAGATCGTCGATCGGGTTAGCCGGACCGAAGTCGGGAGCGGCAGATGCTGTCGGGGCAGATGCCGGTGCAAAGTTTTCCGGTGTCATGGCTCCCGGTGCTGACTGGGGAGCGCCCGCCATCGGACGGTCTACCTTCCAGGCACTGATGTTGGTGAACCAACGTCCCTGATACTCGCGGCTGTCTATATCGAATGATACTGTCAATTCTTCTCCGGGTTGAATAGCTGCTTGTTCGATGCGGTCGGCACCGAAGATCTGGAAGCAGACTTTCTTAGGGTATTGGTCGTGTGTTTCTAATACGTATTCTTGTTTTTTCCACTCGTTTCCAGCTTTGCTGGTTCCGCTCTGCGCAGGCAGTACGGCGATAATTTTTCCCGTAATTTCCATGTTTATTGTTCTATTAAATTGTCGGCGAAGGTACGCTTTTCCGGCGTAACCTGCTAATTGTTTGACTTAGATTTTCTCTTCCTGAGGTAATTCGGAAGGGTCGAGTGCGTCGAAGGCAGCTTTCATAGAGAGCAGTTCTTCCTTAATCTGCTTCAGCTTATTAACGATCTCTTCCTGCCGGATGGTTGTCTCCCTGTTATCCTTTAGTTTTTGCCGGGCACCAGCCAGGGTCATTCCCCGCTCTTTTACCAGATGGAAGATCAGGCGGACGGCGTCGATGTCTTCCTGCTTATAGAAACGGGTTCCTTTAGGCGTCTTGCGCGGACGGATGATATCGAATTCTTTCTCCCAGAAACGCAGTGTCGATTCGTTCACGTCGAACATCTGCGCTACCTCGCTGATGGAGAAATATAACTTCAGATTTTTATCTTTATTTAATGCCATTGTATTAAAGATGTTTAATCCATTACCTGGCCATGGTTTTCTGCAATCTGAATCATACGGTCGTATTCTTCCGGTGTCAGGTCCATATAGTAATATCTGGACGGATTATCATGTTTACCACGAACTATCACTTCATAATGCAGGTGCGGGCCGGTCGATTTACCGGTGTTACCTACTTCGCCAATCACTTCGCCGCGTGTCACTTTCTGTCCGACGCGTTTTCTGTATTTGCTCATATGACCGTATAATGTCTGGAATCCATAGCCGTGATCGATCATCAGGCAGTTCCCGTAACCCTGTTTCCAGGCGGCAAAAGTGACGACTCCATCGCCGGTTGCATAGATTTCCGTTCCTACTTTGGCGGAGAAGTCCATGCCGGAGTGGAAACGCGGAGTTCGGTAGATCGGGTCGATACGTACACCGTAGCCGGATGCCGTGCGACGTAGGTCCTTGTTGGAGATTGGCTGGATGGCAGGGATGCAGCGGCTGCGTTCCTCCTGGTTTTTACCCAGTTTAATCAACTCTTCCAATGAGTTGGATTGTATATAAAGTTGTTTGCTGAGCATGTCCATCTTCTGGGTGGTAGAGACAACCAGTTCCGGATTGGACAGGTTCAGCAGATGTTCGTAGCGGTTGGTTCCCCCGAAACCTGATTTACGCACCGATTCGGGAATGGATTCGGCCTGAAAGATGGCGCGGTACAGGTTCTCATCCCTTTGCTGTATATCATCCAACACTTCCAGCGCATTGGTGAGACGTAATGAAAGTACTTCATACTGAGTCTGCAACAGCTTGTTTTCCTTTTTCATCAAAGACTCTACCGGCGAATCGATCGTGTACATCATAATAAAGAATACACCGATACCGATTGCCGCACCGATGCTCAAATGACGGAGCACAATGAAAAAACGGTCTCTGGCGGAGGGGTAAACACGGTCGTAACTGAGCGTATTCGGGTTATATAAGTAATATGTTTTTCTTGTTTTAAACAGTTTCATTGAATATTTTATTGCTTGGATACGTGCAAAAATAATAATTTGCAGTACTTTTGCAAATTGTTTTTCAGAATATTAACGAGAACTATATAATAGATTATGTTGACAGCAAAAGAAATTCGTGAATCGTTTAAAGAGTTCTTCGCTTCCAAGCAGCACCAGATTGTACCGTCTGCTCCTATGGTCGTGAAGGGGGACCCGACATTGATGTTCACCAATGCGGGCATGAACCAGTTTAAGGATATAATCCTGGGAAATGTACCCATTAAATATTCACGTGTCGCGGACTCGCAGAAATGTCTTCGTGTAAGCGGTAAACATAACGACCTGGAAGAGGTAGGACACGATACCTATCACCACACGATGTTCGAAATGTTGGGAAACTGGTCGTTCGGTGATTATTTCAAGAAAGAAGCCATCGGATGGGCATGGGAATATCTGGTGGATGTCCTGAAGCTGGACCCGAAACGTTTGTATGCAACCGTATTCGAAGGAAGCCCTGCCGAAGGTTTGTCGCGCGACGACGAAGCTGCCGGTTACTGGGAACAGTTCCTGCCGAAAGATCATATTATCAATGGTAACAAGCATGATAACTTCTGGGAAATGGGTGATACCGGTCCTTGCGGTCCCTGTTCGGAAATTCATATAGACCTTCGCTCTGACGAAGAACGTGCCGTTTCTAGCGGTGCAGAGATGGTAAACAAAGACCATCCGCAGGTAATCGAGATTTGGAACCTGGTGTTTATGCAGTTCAACCGTAAAGCCGACGGTTCGTTGGAACCGCTGCCTGCGAAGGTGATCGATACGGGTATGGGATTCGAACGCCTGTGTATGTCATTGCAGGGTAAGACTTCCAACTACGATACCGATGTATTCCAGCCGATCATTCAGGTGATTGCCGAAAAGACCGGAACAAAATACGGAGACAACAGACAACAGGATGTGGCTATGCGCGTTATTGCCGACCATATCCGTACAATCGCGTTCTCTATCACAGACGGACAGTTGCCGTCGAATGCAAAGGCCGGTTACGTGATCCGCCGTATCCTTCGCCGTGCCGTTCGTTACGGTTATACGTTCCTCGGACGCCGCGAAGCTTTTATGTATAGCTTGTTGCCTGTCCTGATCGAGACGATGGGCGATGCCTATCCCGAACTGGTTGCCCAGAAGACGCTGATCGAAAAGGTAATCAAGGAAGAAGAAGAATCGTTTCTGCGCACGTTGGAAACAGGTATTCGTCTGCTGGATAAGAAGATTGAAGAAACAAAGGCTGCCGGAAAAACCGTTATCAGCGGTGTGGATGCCTTTACATTATATGATACATACGGTTTCCCGTTGGACCTGACTGAACTGATCCTGCGTGAAAACGGCATGGAAGTGAATATCGACGAGTTCAATGCGGAAATGCAGAAACAGAAAGAACGTGCCCGTAATGCGGCTGCTATCGAAACCGGTGACTGGGTGGTCCTGAAAGAAGGCGAATCTAAATTCGTTGGTTACGACCTGTTTGAATGTGAAGCCGAAATCCTGCGTTACCGTAAAATCAAGCAGAAGAATAAAGAGTTGTTCCAGATCGTTCTCGACCAGACTCCGTTCTATGCAGAGATGGGTGGACAGGTAGGTGATACCGGATGGCTGATTGCCGACGATGAAAAGCTGGATGTTGTAGATACGAAGCGTGAAAACAACCTGCCGGTACATTTCGTTACGCGTTTGCCGAAAGATGTAACCGTTACTTTCACGGCGAAGATCAACGAGAAGAAACGTATCCAGTGCGAATGTAACCACTCGGCAACTCACTTGCTGCATGAGGCATTGCGCGAAGTATTGGGCACACATGTCGAACAGAAAGGTTCGTATGTTTCTCCCGAAGCGCTTCGTTTCGACTTCTCTCATTTCCAGAAAGTGACCGACGAAGAAATCCGCCAGGTAGAAAAGCTGGTAAGCGAAAAGATTCGTGCCAACTATCCGTTGGAAGAGCATCGCAATATGCCGATAGCCCAGGCGCAGGCTTTGGGTGCTATGGCATTGTTCGGTGAGAAGTATGGTGAGGAAGTACGTGTCGTTAAATACGGTTCTTCTATCGAGCTGTGCGGTGGTACGCATATCCCGGCAACCGGTATGATCGGTTCGCTGCGTGTGATTGCCGAAAGTTCTATCGCAGCCGGTGTACGCCGTATCGAAGCCGTGACGGCCGAAGGGGCAGAAAACTATACTTTCATGTTGCAGGATTCCATGCGTGAGTTGCGTGCTTTATTTAATAATGTACCGAACCTGGCGCAGACGATCCGTAAGTCTATCGAAGAAAATGCCGAGCTGAAGAAACAGGTTAGCGACTATGTAAAGGAAAAGGTCGCTATGTTGAAGAAAGAACTGATCGCCAAGGCTGTTGAACGCCGCGGAGTGAAGGTGGTTGTTTTCCGCGGTGAAGCGAATGTAGATGCCATTAAAGACCTGGCCTTCCAGATCAAGGGTGAAAGCAATAGCGATGAGAAAGTATTCTTTGTGGCCGGTATCAAGGATGGTGCAAAATGTGCTTTGATGGTGATGCTGAGCGAATCGCTTGTTGCCGAAGGACTGAATGCAGGAAAACTGGTAAAAGATGCAGCCAAACTGATTCAGGGTGGCGGTGGCGGACAGGCCCACTTTGCAACTGCCGGCGGTAAGAACTCCGACGGTTTAGCCCAGGCCGTAGAACAGATTCTTGAAACGGCTGATTTGAAGTAAAAGAACATCGCATATATATAGCGACGGAAGTAACTCTTCCCCTCTTGAGAGGGGGCAGGGGTGTGTTAAAGCAAGTCTTATGGCGGAATTATAACACACCCCTTATCCCCTCTCAAGAGGGGAAAGAGATACTTTCGTCGCTATAAGTTTGTTTCTCCGCCTGTTGTTCCCTTGTTAAATACCGATTATATACCTTTTTTATATCTAACCTTTTCCTATTTGCATAAAAAATCACTGTTTTTTAATGTATATTTGCCTATGCAAAAAATACAAATCAAATAGACTTTCATCGTATGAAAATGTGTAAACAGCAAAAAGTCTCCCATATCCTTACGCTCTGTGGAGCAGCAGCGACTTCGTTGTTGCTTTGGGGTTGTAGTGGTGCAGGGGCGACAACCGAATCGTTCGAACGTTCGGACTACTATACGCGTGGTATAGGGCAATACCCCGGTAACCCGAAGGAGGATTTCTCTCCTGAGTTGGCTCCGGATAAGTCAAATTATCGCAATATAGCCCTTCTGCGTTCGGCTTTCAACTCCTCCAGTCATGACTATAACCTGACGGCGCAGTTAGTGACAGACGGTATTGTGACCGACCAGCAACCGCAGTATTTAATACTATCGACTCCGGCGGGCGAAGCTCCCCGACGTGAACGCGAATGGATGATCGACGAAGGCCCGTATTCCCGGAATACATTTGAAGGGGCGGATACCTGGTTCCAGTTCTCGTTGAACAATTATGACCGAACGGCTGAAGAATTGAGGCTGACGGGTACACTTATCTATGATGACAAAGTAGCGACTGAAGGCTACGAAATTCTCTGTCAAATATCTCGAGACGGTGAAAAATGGGTAGAGATGGGGCGATTGGCAGGCAAAGGATTGCCGGGCGAAGCGGTGCGCAGCCGTGTGAAGGTGACCGACCCGAATAAACAGACGGAACAGATTTCCATGCCGGTGCGTCGGTTGAATGAAACGATCCGCTTCGGCAAAGAAGGGCTGACGTTAGGGAAACGTGTCGACTTTTCCTATTTCCGGGTGGTGTTAAAGATGCCGGGGGCTCATAGCTGGGTGTTTACGGCTGCTGATTTCTATAAAGACGGACAGTTGGTGGAAATGAAACCTTCCCAATTCTTCAATAGTGCCTGGATGAGTGCCACAACGGGAGAAGAATGGTTGTATGTAGACCTGGGTAGCCGGTCAGAATTCGACAAAGTCGTTTTACGCTGGATAAACAAAGCCGTAAAAGGTAAAGTACAGGTTTCCGATAATGCAGAACAGTGGACGGATGTCGCTGAACTTCCCGGTGGGGAGGAACTGGTCGATGAAATTTCGCTGAACGGCAAAAAGAATGCGCGTTATGTGCGTATCCTGATGCAACAGCCGGCCAACGACAGTCGTTATATCCTGAGCGAACTGGAAGTGATGGGTAAAGGTGGCCTGGTTCCGCAGGCTGTGGCTGCACCTGCCGCATCGAAAGGCGAAATCTATTTGTCCGGCGGCAACTGGAAACTTCAGCGTGCATCAGAAATAACGGCTACGGGAGAAGAAATTTCGGCTCCCGGCTTCAAACCTGAAAACTGGGTTGTTGCCACTGTGCCGGGAACAGTCTTGAGCAGTTACAAGAATATTGGTGCCATTGCCGATCCTAACTATGCAGATAATCAGTTGCAGATATCCGAGTCGTTCTTCAATTCCGATTTCTGGTATCGTGACGAGTTTGAGGTGCCGGCCGACTTTAAACAGGATCGTGTGTTCCTGAATTTCGACGGTATCAACTGGAAGGCGAATGTATATGTAAACGGAAAACAGGCTGGCCGCATTGAAGGCGCCTTTATGCGTGGCAAGTTCGATGTAACGGACCTGATCGTTCCGGGTAAGAATGTGGTAGCCGTGGAGATCATCAAGAACCAGCATGTCGGTGCTATCAAAGAGAAGAATGCACAGAGCACGGACTTCAACGGCGGTATCCTGGGTGCTGATAACCCGACATTCCATGCAACGATCGGCTGGGACTGGATCCCGACGATGCGTGGCCGTAATATCGGTATCTGGAATGATGTCTTCCTGACAACGACCGGAAAAGTGACGGTGGCTGATCCGCTTGTTAAATCGGTGTTGCCGCTGCCCGATACGACCTCTGCTAAACTGACGGCGGAAGTGATCGTGAAGAACCATGATGCAAATGCGGTAAAAGGTATGCTGGAAGGCAAGATCGGTGATATCACATTCCAACAGCCGGTGGAACTGGCTGCGGGCGAAGAGAAAGCTGTTGTCTTCGATGCAAAGGATTTCGCTCAGTTGAATGTTCAGAATCCGCGTCTCTGGTGGCCTAAAGGTTATGGAGAGCCTAACTTGTATGATGCCAGCTTTACATTTAAAATAGATGATAAGGTATCGGATGCCAAAGACTTTAAAGTCGGTATCCGCCAGATGACCTTCAATGAGGATAATCAGATTTTGAGTCTCTTTATCAACGGCCGTCGTTTTGTTGGCCGGGGCGGTAACTGGGGATTCAGTGAGTCTAACCTGAATTACCGTGCACGTGAATATGATATCGCGGTGGCTTACCATGCCGATATGAACTTCACGATCATGCGTAACTGGGTGGGTATGATTGGTGATGAAGAACTGTATGAAGCCTGCGACCGCCACGGTATCGTGGTTTGGCAAGACTTCTGGCTGGCGAATCCGGCTGACGGTCCTGATCCTTACTATCCCGAAATGTTTATTGCCAATGCGGAAGATTATGTGAAGCGCATCCGTAACCATGCTTCCATCGGTATCTATTGCGGTCGTAACGAAGGTTTCCCTCCCGAACAGATCGACAAGGCGTTGCGCCGGATCATCAAAGAGGATCATTCGGATATACATTATATATCCAGTTCGGCTGATGATGTAGTAAGCGGTCACGGTCCGTACCGTATGCTTCCTGCAAAGGAATACTTCACATTGAAGACCGGTAACGACAAGTTCCATAGCGAACGCGGTATGCCGAACGTGCTGACCTACGAAAGTATGCTCCGTACCTTCTCTCCGGAAGGTATCTGGCCGCAGGATAACCAGTGGGGTATGCACGACTATACCCGCGAAGGTGCACAGGGTGCTACTTCTTTCAACGAGATTATTGCGAAAGGATACGGCGAACCCCGTAGCGCCAAAGAGTTTGCCGAACTGGCGCAGTGGGTGAACTATGACGGTCACCGCAGCTTGTTTGAATCCCGCAGCCAGAACCGTAAAGGTTTGCTGATGTGGATGAGTCATTCCTGCTGGCCTTCTATGGTATGGCAGACCTATGATTATTACTTCGAACCGACAGCCGCCTATTTTGCTATCAAGAAGGCTTCCGAACCGTTGCATATCCAATGGAACCCGGTAACCGATGAGGTAGAAGTCGTAAACTACAGTGGTGGCAACCGTAAGGGCTTGACAGCTAAAGCGCAGGTGCTGAATATGGATGCTTCCGTAGCCTGGGAGAAAGAAGTCGCAACCGATAGCAATGAAGATACGACCAACAAATGTATCCAGCTGGAATTCCCGGATAACCTGTCGAAGGTTCACTTTATCAAGATGGTCTTGACTGAAAACGGAAAGGTTATTTCCGAGAACTTCTATCATAAAAGTAAGGAAGAAAACAACTACCAGGATCTGCGTAATCTCCCGAAAGTAGCATTGAAGTCCGATGTCACGACCAACAAGGGAACTGATGGAAACTGGAACGGTACAGTCGTTATCGAGAATACTACTTCGACACCGGCATTAATGATTCGTGTAAATGTTGTGGGCGACAAGGATGGCGAGCAGTTCCTTCCGATGTTCTATTCCGACAACTACTTCGCTCTGCTTCCGGGTGAAAAGAAAGAAATCAGCTTCCGTTGGAAAGACGAAGACACCAGAGGCAATGCACCGAAAGTGGTTGTGTCAGGATATAATGTAGAATGATACTGATAGATTTTAGATAAAAACCGTTCACCATCTGCTGCGTGTAGGACAACTGTCTGTTTTCTGGTTGTTTGACGGTGAATAGCGGGGGTGAAAGGTTTGTGGAAAAGGTGAATGGCTGCTAACAACCATTCACCTTTTCTGCTAAGAATTGAATCGCCTTTTCTTTGAAGGGAAAGAGGAGGGTTTACTTATTTCTGACTGTGAATCAAAAAAAGTATTCTCCACTGTTGGAATAAATAAAATATTGCCTACATTTGTCCCGTTACCTGCTATCGGGTAATAAACAACTAAAACTATTGACTTATGGAAAAGTATGTGAACATCATGCTCGACAAGGCTTTTAAGACCGTATTTGGTGAAAAGCAGGTAGCAATCGACTTTATCAACGCCACGCTCGAGGGCGAACGCCGGGTAAAAGACCTGACCTATCTCGATAAAGAAATCCAACCGGAAGTAATAGAACAGCGTACGGTGATCTTCGATCTCCTTTGTGAAGATGCGGACGGGAGTAAATTTGTGCTTGAAATGCAGAATTGTCCCCAACATTATTTCTTTAACCGTGGATTTTATTATATTTGTCGACTAGTCTCTCGTCAGGGAGAGAGCGGAGCTGACTGGAAGTATAGCTTGCTTCCGGTATATGGCATCTACCTGTTGAACTTTAGTCTGCCTGAATTTCAGAGTTGGCGCACCGATGTGGTGCTGGCCAATGAGGCGACAGGTAAAACTTTTGGCGAGGTCAAACTGAAACAGATTTATCTGTCGTTCGATCTGTTCAATCTAAGAGAAGAGGAATGCAAAACGCCTCTGGAGAATATGGTTTATATATTGAAGAATATGAATTTATTTGATATGTCTCCGTTTAAGGAGAAAAATGATGCTTTCAAACGCCTGCTCGATGTAGCAAACCTGAATGCAATGACTTCTCACGAACGGGCAGTTTACGATGAGAACCTGAAGATTTACCGTGACTGGCGTAATACCCTGGAATATGCAGTAGAGGAGGCAGAGGTGAAAGGCATGAAAAAAGGCAAGCTTGAAGGGGTGGCCGAAGGAAAAGCTGAAGGAAAAGCCGAAGGACAACGTCAAATTGCTGCCAATTTTAAAAATCAGGGAGTTAATATTGAGATAATTGCCCAGTGTACCGGCTTGTCTGTTGAAGAGATAAACGGATTGTAATCTATTCACACGATATTGAATCAGCAAAGTCCCGAATCATCGGAGTACTTTGCTGATTTTTTCTTGTATACCGGATATTAATAGTATACCTATTGGAAACTAACTGTCAATCTCTTTTCTATTAGTCTGAAACATATTACCTATAAATATAAAGATGCCTGTCAGTAAGCTTGTCGACGGAGGTCGTTAAGCTTACTGACCATTATCGAAAAGCTTATCGACCTGGGTGAATAAGGCAGTTGATTGTTTCTTTTGTCTTAATAGGTTATTGATTTTAGAGTAGTTTATTATTGGAGAAGTGTTAGTAGGCAAAGGTGAACGGTTGCAGGTAACCATTCACCTTTTTTTGCAAACCATTCACCCTGATAATTGTTGTTTAATGTATTTTATTCCAGTTGTTTATTGACTAAAAGGTGACAGGTGAACGGTTTTTACGTCTTATCTGCTATGTAGGTGTTTATCTTCCGTACAAATGTTTTGCCGAGGGAACAAATATAACATTCAGTTCCGGGTCCGGCATATCCGGGTCTAATGGGAACATAGGCCGGACGATGTTCTTATACGGAATGCTTTTGAAATCCTGATCCACTCCGCCGCGGGTCAGAGCCATCACCCAGTCTGCTTTCATATTATACCATTGGTTTACCAGGTAACCCTGTTTAACCATTACAATATCCATTTTTCGGGGATCTATCCCGGTACCTTCCAGATTGGGTGTGGGGGAAGAAGTTCCCACGACGACATAAATACTTCCTGTTTTGATAATAGCGATATCGCTGCGTCTTCTGTATGGAGATTCGGAGGCCTGGTTCTGATCCTGAGCGGGGCTGACATATATTACCGTGCCAGATAACCAGACAGGAGGTTCATAAGCATTGTCTGTCATTGCTCCTACATATCCTTCTGCATGGCCGCCGACACCAGCCTTACGTGCGGCTTCAACCATCTCGCTTCCCGGAATAGAACAGTAAAGCAGGCTTTTGCCGTTTGGAGATTGAAGTTCCGGACGTTTCAATACCCGGGCTAATGTCCATGTAACTTCGCCTGAACCGCCACCACCGGGATTGTCACCCATATCGCTGATAAAGAAAGGCTTCTTGTCGCTGGCCAGCGCCAGATCGAGACATTTTTCGAGCGGATGCCCCGGAGCTTCCAATGTGAACTGGCGGCGGACATCCCAGAATTTTTGCGCCAGTTTCTTTGCGCCTGCTTCTACCTGTGCTTTGTCGTCACCGTAAACCATCACTACCCCCTGGTTGCGCCGGTCGTCTCCCCAGACATAACCGATCCAAATACCTGCATCTATTACGCCCGGCATTGCTTCAACTTCAGGAACCATGGCATAAAGCGATTTGGCTGGTTCGGCACGCGTACTCGACCATTCTCCGGAAACTAATACCGGAACGGCTACCCATGCTTTATAAGCTGGACGTCCTTTACCGGAGGTTAGTCGATCCAGCAGATTGACAACGCCACGACGATGCGATTCACGTGAATCATCGTGAGGAGCTTTGCGGTAAGTTGTAATCAGGTCGGAGTTAAGGGCTACGAGCCAGGAGGCATTGCCGTGAAGGTCCATAGTGGTCGTAACAAGGACGTCGTTGCCGATAACGCTGCGGACTTTTTCCATAAACTCACCTTCCGGATCGGCTACTCCATCCACGCTGCATGCCCCGTGATTGTAAAACCAGAAAGCATCGTAAGGCATGTTCGCCTTTATTATTTCAAGTGCTTCGTTGACAAAGGCGTCGTATGATTCTTTCGTAACCGGTCCGCGGCCACCGCCACGGCCCATCAGGGAGGGAAGCCATGTTGCGGCCTGCCCCATGGCGGAATCCGGACTCAGATAATCTGGCAAAGTGAGCGGCCTTCCGACTATCGGTTGCCTGTTGGGCATAAATACACTGTTCTCGATTTGTATACCGGCAACGCCGATACGTAGTTTCTGTTGCTGCGCGGCGGCATCGTTGGTGAATGACACGACCAACAGGCAGAGACTCAGGAATAGGAAAACTTTCTTCATGGTTCGTTTAAATTTAATAGTATGACATAATAAAAATATATGGGATGTATATATGATTAAAATCAGGGTTAAACTTAGTGGAAATATATGAGAAATTATTCAAAGTCAGGACTATTTATTACCAATGTCCTGACTTTTTGCCTGGTAGGTCAGGATGCTGTGATCATCAGACCGATCCCTTTTATCGTTTTGATACTGACTTTTTCGTCTTGTGACAATAGTTTGCGGAGCTTCGTGACGAAGACATCCAGGCTGCGGGAAGCAAAGTAATCGTCTTCCGTATTCCAGAATTTGTCTAAAATGATTTCACGGCGGATAATTTCTCCCGGTTTACGAAATAATAGTTCCAGTATCCCGTTCTCGCGAGGTGTCAGTAATTGACTGCTTCCGGAGATATGGTGCAAGGTCGCCTGTGCCGGATCCAATGTGTATCCGCCTATTGTCCATGTCTGGTTTTTAACTTTTTCCGTATTCCCTTGCTTCATGCGGAGCAACGCGCGGACATGTGCATCCAGTTCTTCCGGCAGGAAAGGCTTTTTGACGTAATTGTCCACTCCCAGTTCATACCCTTTTACCACGTCTTTCGGTGAAACACGGGCGGATGAGAAAAGGATCGGGAGCTCTCTGTCCGTCTCCCGGATACGGCGCACCATCTCGTAGCCGTCCATGACCGGCATTTCGATGTCGGCAACGATAATATCCGGTTTTACCTGCCGGTATTTCTCCAGGCCTTCTTTCCCGTTGCAGGCGATGATCACCTCATAACCGCCTATCATATCTTCCAATCCTCCCTGAATGATATAACTCAGGTTGGCATCGTCTTCTACTAATAATAATTTGATCATACTGTTGTTTCTTCTGTGGTGGATACTGGTAATGAGATGGTAAATTCACTGTATTTTCCTTCCTGGCTTTCGACGCTGACATAGCCGCCGTGCGAGCGGGTGACGTTCATGACATAATTCAGTCCCAGGCCGAAACCTGTAACACCATCGGCAGCATTGCTCCGGTTGATCGAAGCCCGTTCGAACTTGTCGAATATATGGTTTTGTGCAGCAAGAGAAATACCGATCCCGTTGTCTTTTACCTTGATTTGTGTGAATTGGTTATACCGGCAGGAAGTGATCTGTATTTCGATCGCCTCCCCGGAGTATTTGATCGCATTGTCTATCAGGTTGCTGACCGCCTCCTTCAGATATTCTTCATCCGCAAATATGTCTTCCGCTTCTATGTTTAACAGGAAAGTGACGGTTTTATTCGTCTTGGCAGTGAATAACTGTGTCAGTTCCTCCAACATCGGGCGGATAGGGATCAGGCTTTTTTCAAGCAGTAATTGTCCGTGTTCCAGCTTGGAGATGGTCAGCACTTTGTTGGTCAGGGCCAGCAGATGTTGTGCTTCTTCTTCCAGGATGTCGAAGTATTTCTCTTTCTTCTCCGGTTTTCCGTCCAGCTTTCCGCTTCGGAGGATACGGGCACCCATCAGGATCGAGCTGAGAGGTGTTTTCATATCGTGGATCATCGCATAGGAGAAGTCTTCCCGTATTCGTGCGATCTCGTCCTGTTGTTTGATAATTTTGATTTGCTTCCGGATACAGATCAGCAGGATCCCCAGCGCAATAGTCGTTCCGAAGAAAAAGTAGAGCAGTTTGCCGATAGAACCTGCCCGCGGATTTTTAATGTATGCCTGTACGCCTTGTGTCTCACTGACCGGGAAAACAAAAGTGTGCCGTTCGTTGAACAGGCGGTTGTAATCTGTGAAATAGCGGATATTCTCCCGTTGTACCGCAGCAGGGCTGTCCAGGGATACCGTATCTATGCGAAACGCCAGTTTGTCGAGATGGCGTTTGTCGAGTTCTTCCCGGAAGAGGGCGGGAAGGAATTTTGTCTTGTCTGTCTCATATTGTTCGGTAGCGTGGCAGAAAGATTCGTGTAGCTGTCGTGCCAGTTGTTCTTTTGTCAGTGAATAACTTCGCCCGATCCATTGCCCGATAAGGAAAAGGACGATTAAGGAGGTGACAGCCGATGATATAATGTAGAATGATTTCGTCATAATACTTTGATTTCATTGGCAAAGATAGGTAATTTCATTTTTCCGGCACCCTTCGCTTTCCATCTTAACGTAAAGATAACGTTGGGATAACATTCCGTTTCTTTGTTCCTCTGTATCTTTGCAATGTAGAAATCAAATAAAAACAAACGATATGGAAACAAAAGAAATGAATTTGGAAGGATACGCTCATTCGGAAGGCGTAGAGGTGAAAGTGAGTGCGGCCCGGGTAAATATAACGATATTGCTCTATCTGTTCTTTTTTGTCGTAGGCGCAGTTGTATTGTTCAATTATATTTGGGGAGATGGCTCGAGTTATGGCGCCGGATATGAACTGGGAAACATTGCCAGGCTACAGGCTTTATCTGTAAAAGGTGCAATTATTATGGCTCTTTGTTGTTTAGTATATACCTTGCTTCAATATGGTTTGCTGTATTGGTTTACCGGAAAAGATCGCCGGGCGCTCCATTGGAACACGGACTGGAAGTCATTAGGATTTCTGGTGAAGAAACCGCTGCTTTTGAAATATTACCGGATAGCGTTGCTGACTCCGTTTGTTCTGATTGGTTTACTTCCTTTTATACATGGTCTTTGTACAGGAAATGATGTCTGCTTTTTTATTGGTGTCTTCTGTATTGTGGGTAGCGGCGCTGATTGCTATTATTTCTGGAAACTTCGTTCTTTCAATGGCAACGATAAGATAGTGGATGGGGATGAGTCGCTGAGCGCTACTATTATAAAAGGTAGCTATTAATAACGTTAGTAAATATAAAACCAAAATCAGATAGACACACGAGTTTTTATAGAGAGGGCACTTTGTTAAAAGAAGTGTCCTTTTTGTGTAAATATTGGTTTAATTTATCTATTTGATATGTGCTTTTGATATCCCTTACTGGTGTATTAATAATTTAAAACGTGATAAAAACAATAGGTGTGTATTTAATAAATACGAAAAATAATTATATTTGCATCATTCAGATGTAGTAAAAGGAGATTTTGAGCGAGTGTTTTTTATTTCAGTGCGAGTTTATTTTATTTATTATTAACGTTGTTAACGTAACTAGTATTAAATGAAGACCTATTACCGATTACAATTGGTTTTGGCTGCTTTCGCTCTGTCGTTCCCGGGAAGTATGATGGCAGAACTGGCTCCCAAAAGTGGTATCGAAGCCGTAGCGCAGCAAAGCGGACGGATTACAGGTACAGTCATGGATGAACTGGGCCCCGTTATCGGAGCAGCAGTTGAAGTTAAAGGAACCCATAACGGTGTAGTGACCGATTCTGATGGTCGCTTTACATTATCAGGTTTAAAAAAGGGAGCTATTATCCGAATAACCTATTTGGGGTATGTAGCTCAGGAAATTCCTTATATAGGACAAGCTACATTAGATGTCACGCTGGTTGAAGATTCCCAGGCTTTAGGTGAAGTGGTTGTGACCGCTTTGGGTATTGCTAAAGAAAGTAAAAAATTGGGTTACTCAGTAACCACGATTAAATCAGACGATTTGATCAAAGCGGGTACTCCAAATTTTGCTACAGCTTTATATGGTAAAGCTTCCGGTGTACGAATTCAAAACACGCAAGGTGGTGCAGCCGGTGGTGTTTCCATTACTGTCCGTGGTTTGTCTTCCATCAATGGAAATACACAGCCGCTGGTTATCTTAAATGGTGTACCTATCCGTAATGGTAATTCCGGTACAGGTAGCAGTAATAGTTCTGATTTCTCTAATATCGGATTGGGAAGTACACAGATGGGGAGTGTGCGTTCCAATGGTTTGACTGACATTAACCCCGAAGATATCGACCAGCTAACCATCCTGAAAGGTGCTGCCGCTACTGCTCTTTACGGTTCGGAAGCTGCTAACGGTGCTATCATTATCACAAGTAAGAAAGCCAAAGGTGCTGGCGTTACTGTAGACGTTAACGCTACATTTCAGGCTAATATAGTTGCTTATGTTCCTGAAATACAGACCACATATGGTCCTGGTACAGGTAATGCCGACTGGACGGCAGATATGATAGCAAACGGTGGTTTCAGAAAAGATGCAGCAACCGGCAAATTGTATCCTGCTTATAACTCTTATCAATGGGGGCCTGCTTATGATGGCAGGGAAGTATTGTATATCGACGGATCCACCCGCGCATATTCTCCGATTTCTTCGAATCCGTGGAAACAATTGTTCCGTACCGGTACTGACCAGACTTACAATATCGCTATCAATCAAGGTAGTGAAAATTCCTCCAACCGTTTCTCTTATACAACACTGTTGGAAACTCCTACTGCTTTGACCGGTTCGTATAGCAAACACAATTTTAGTTTGGTGGGTAATTTGAAGTTCAATGACAAACTGTCTTTGGATTATACAGCCAACTATATTTCCCAACATGTAGTAAACCGTGCGCAGGCTTCTATCGGTATGTATGGAGGTTTCGATAACATGTTCGGTGCATTCCTGGATATCCCTTTAATGAAACAAATGTATAAGACAAGCCTGGGGTATAAAAATGATGATAAAGGTTCCGGTCCGACTCCTGATGAGGCTTTCAAATATGGTTTGGACGGTAGTTTTACAAAAGGTGTGCGTGATATTTTGTGGGATACCAATGAACATGAGAGCGATGAACTGGAACAGCGTTTGATAGCCAGTGTGGCTCCGACCTGGAAAATCTTTCCGTTCCTGACAGCTAAAGGACGTCTTTCCACCGACTACACTTCTTCGAAAATGACAGATAAAAGTAATACGACATTCCCTTCCGCAGCTAGTACAAGTGAATCCAGCGGTAGCTATTCTACTTTGTCAAAGTTTTATCAGGTGACTTATGGTGACATCATGTTGATGTTTGATAAACGGTTGAATGACAAATTCAATTTGACAGCCGCTGTAGGTTGGCAGGCTCGTTCTGAAAAGATGAACAGTTTGCAGGTTGGAACAAACGGTGGTTTGATGATTGAAAATACATTTATGATCGGTAACTCCTATAAGACGATCAATATTGGTAATGACAACGAACGCAATATGGAGTTATTGAAGACTGCCTGGTTGGAAACAATCGGCCTTTCTTATAATGATTTTTTATTCCTGGATTTGACAGGGCGTCAGGAAAAGTCTTCTACACTGCCCAAGAATAGCCGCAGTTATTTCTATCCTTCCGGAAGTTTGAGTTTTTTATATACCGATGCTTTCAGAGACAACATGCCTTTCTGGTATAGTTATGGTAAATTTCGCGCATCTTATGGTATTGTAGGTAATGCCCCGGAGGCATATGCTGCTAATATGGCGTATACATTTGGTAGTGGTCCGGGCTGGAGCTACAATCAGGTCCCGAATAATTTGGGTAACGAAAACCTGAAGCCTGAGAAGACAAAAGAGTTTGAAATCGGTATCGAAAATAAATTTTTTAATAACCGTGCAGGCTTCGAAGTATCTTACTATAATAAGAAAATTACTGATATGTTGTTGAAAACAGCTTTGGCTCCGTCCAGCGGTAGTGAAACTATGTGGGTGAACTCAGGTGTCATGAGTAATAAGGGAATTGAAATTTCAGCTTATGGTACACCGATAGAAACGAAAGATTTCAGCCTGGAATTGAAAACCAACTTAGGTTTCAACAAGAATAAGATCGAATCTTTAGTGGAAGGTATTAATTTTATTGAAACAGGTGATTTTGCCAGCAAAGTCGGTAAGAACTACTCTTATGTAGGACGTCCGATGGGTGATTTCCTTGCTGCTATTAATCAAACAGTGGAAGATGGCCCGTATAAAGGTCGCAACATTGTTAATGCGGATGGTAATTATGTGATGTCACAAGACTATGAGTTTGTCGGTAATGCTATGCCTAAAGTTGTCGGTGGTTTGGGTATTACTGTGGCTTACAAGCGCTTTGTATTGGATGTTATGACTGACTTCCGTTTTGGCGGCTATATCGCCAACGACTGCTATCGCTATACCATGGCGACTGGTGTTAATCCTGAAACAGAGCATCGTGAAGGGGAAGGATTCCTACCTTATACTTATAACAATGGTCTTACCGCCCAGACCGGTATTATCCTGGATGGCGTTGTTTCTGACGGAAACGGAGGATGGAAAGAAAATGACAAAGTAATCGCTTATGAAGATTATATCCAGTCGAAGAATGCTTGGGGAACAGCTCCGGGAGTACCAAATGGTACGTATCAATTCTTCAAGAATAATTGGTGGAAACTCCGTGAAGTTGCTTTGTCTTACAACTTCTCGAAAGATCTGATTAAACATGCTGTGATAAAGAACCTGACTTTGTCGGTATTCGGTCGTAACTTATTCTACTTCCATAAATCTATACCTAACTTCGATCCTGAAACGAGTAATGGTACAGACTGGAAGAGCCAGTTGAGTATTGGTGGTTCTGCCTCTCCGACACGTTCGGTGGGTGTTTCTCTGCGCGCAACTTTTTAATCACAATACAATTAATACGTGGAAAATATGAAAAAAATATTTCTATATTCGGCTTTGCTGGCAGCGATGGTTACATTTAATGGTTGTAGCGAAGATGATTTTGACAGCAAATATAAAGATCCGTCAAAGGTTTCAGAGGTGACATTGGATAAAATGATGTCCGGATGTATGCTTAGGGCCAACGATTGGGCTTGTTCTACTTATGGACGTTATTTCGGTTATGATCCTCAGTTGATGGGGAAATTATCCAACTCTTTAGGATTTACCTTGAGCGGAAGTGTTTATTATCATGATGAATATGAAGATTATGGACAACCTTATAACAACTATCCGTCGATGGTGACCGATTTTAAGAAGATGCAGGAGGTATATGATGCACTGCCTGAGGAAGAGAAGCCAAAAAATGAAGGGTATTTGTTGGCTGCTGAAACTCATCTGTACGGGATGATGATTTTCATTTTGAGTGAATACAACGATATTCCTTTCAGTGAAATTGGTCTGGTAGCTCTTAATGGCGATGTCTCTTATGCCAATCCTCATTATGAAGATGGCCAGCAATTATTTGAAATGATCCTGGACAGGCTGGGTGAAATCGACAAGAAATTTGCAGCAATAGAAAAGCCCTCTGCTTTTGGCGGACAAGATTTTATCAACAAGGGTGATATGACGTTATGGCGTCGTTATGTAAACTCTCTCCGTTTGCGTGCAGCTTTGCGGGTGTCTACACAAGGTCCTCTGGCTTCAAAAGGGCAGGCTATTTTGAAAGAGATTTTGGAAGGTGATTATCCGATTGTAGAGGATATTGAACAGAATATCAAGATTGCACGTCAATCTTCCGGTCCGTTGGATATTGAAGGCGGATCAGGTTTTGACTGGCATAACCTGCAAACCGGAAGTGCTGAGATGATCAACCGTATGCAAAAAGCCGGTGACGGTGGTGTATGGGTAGAAGGGCAGGATGACCCCCGTTTGCCATTGATGTATTGTATGGCAACCGCTAATGGTGAACAACCGACTGATAAAGAAAGTGAAGTGGTAGTAGGTGATCCTTTAAAGACTGGTATCGCTCTTCCGACTGTATTCAGGGGGGCTTCTGCCAATACAAATTATGATACATTCAATGATATGTTCTTTACTCGTTTGAACAGAGGTTACTATTCTCGTGTACGTAGAAACGGATTCTTCTGGGGTAACAAAAACTGGGATCATCAGATCATTTCTTCTTTTGAAATTCAGTTTATAAAAGCTGAAGTTTACCAGCGTGGCTGGGTGACCGGAGATGCAAAAGCCGCTTTCAAAGAAGGCATCAGGCAGTCTATTAAGTTTATGTTCAAATACCAGAATGGTCGTTCTGTAACGGAAACGGATAATGGTGACAGTGACTATTTGAATGGTAAACAACAACGTTATGTGATTAATCCGGATCAATCTGTTTATGATGATGCCTGGATCGATCAGTTTGCTGAAGCAAGATGGTTAACCCATATTGACGGAACTCCTTATGCCGATGGTAATCTGGAAGCAGTCCTGGAGCAAAAATGGGTCGCATTCAGTTATCTTTATTGCGGTGAACAATGGTGTGACTTGCGTCGTACGGGTTATCCACGGATGTATTACGAAAAAGATCACGATGTAACAGCCGTTACTCCTTATCCTTGTAACCGTTTACGCTATATTGCTAAAGAACGTAGTTATAATATTCACTTCCAGGATGAAGTGGGTGCATATGACAATTATTCGGATGTCTTATTCTGGGCAAAAGCCGATTGGCATGACGGACCTACCTGGTAGGATTTTCTCTAAGTGAAAAGATCAATGCCGGCTAACTCATGTGGGATAGCCGGCTTTTTTGCTGTTTTGATATGCGCTGATCTTTGATAATCGAATAACAAATAATACCTTTGTAACCTAAGAAGCAAAATAATAAAATATATGGCCGAACAAAAAGTAGTGATAAGTAAGGATTTGAAAGCTGATTTACAGGCATTCCTTGCAACACTGAATTACGATAAACTGTTTATTCTTACCGATACAAATACACAGGAAAAGTGTTATCCGCTGATACAGGATGTGCCGGCAATCAAAGAGGCTCCGGTAATAACTGTCGATGCCGGTGATACGCATAAAGGTTTGGAGGCTTTGTCGAATATCTGGATGCGCCTTTCCAATGAAGGGGCTTCCCGTAACTCACTGTTGGTGAACCTGGGTGGTGGCATGGTGACGGATATGGGCGGTTTTGCCGGTGCTACTTTCAAGCGCGGCTTGAAGACGGTCAATATCCCTACAACACTGATGGCCTCGGTAGATGCTGCCGTGGGAGGTAAGACCGGTATTAATTTCAACGGATTAAAGAACGAAATAGGTTCTTTCTATCCGCCGGAATGCGTGTTTATCGATTGTGAATTTCTTCGTACGCTGGATAGGGATAACCTGTTATCCGGCTATGCGGAAATGATTAAACATGCGCTGATCAGTTCGATGGACACCTATGCGACAGTTATGTTGTTCGACCTCGACCAGAAGATGGATTATGCATTCCTGAATAAGATGGTGGCGCAATCGGTTGCCGTTAAGGAACGTATCGTGGCAGAGGACCCGAAAGAACATGGTATCCGCAAGGCTTTGAACTTCGGCCATACGATTGGACATGCTTACGAAAGTCTTTCTTTCAAAAAGAACCGTCCTCTATTGCACGGTCATGCGGTGGCTGCCGGTATCGTGAGCGAGTTATATCTGTCCTACAAGTTATGCGGTTTCCCTTCGAGCAATCTGAGCCAGGTTATCCAGTATATCAAAGAATATTATCCGGCTTTCATCTTTGATTGCAAAGACTACGAAACTTTATATGAACTGATGACCCATGATAAGAAGAATGAAGGTGGTATAATCAACTTTACCCTTTTATCTAAAATCGGTGAGGTTCAGATAAATCAGGCAGTGACAAAAGAGAAAATACTGGAGTCATTAGATTTTTACCGCGAAAGTTTTGGCGTATAAAGGAAAAATCTTACCTTTGCAGCCGTAAAGAAAAACGGGATGTAGCTCAGCCCGGTAGAGTACGCGTCTGGGGGGCGTGTGGTCGCAAGTTCGAATCTTGTCATCCCGACAATTACTGAGCGGAAAGGGAGTTAAGTTTTATGCTTGACTCCCTTTTTTATCTTTCTGTTCTACTTATCCACCAACATCAATCCGACCCCTCTTATCGTTTTTATCAATACAAGCGGGTCATCTTCCAGGAGTTTTCTAAGTTTTGCTATAAAAACATCTAATGTGCGTGATGCAAAATAATCGTCTTCCGTATTCCAGAAACGGCTGAGGATTGCTTCCCGTTTTATTGTTTCGTTTTTGTTTTCTGCCAGCAGTTGCAGGATTTGTGCTTCTCGTACGGTCAGTATTTTCTTCTCGTTTGTCTCATCATTGCGGAGGGAAGCATGTTCTGCATCCAGCGTATAACGGCCGATTTTGTAAAATCCGCTTTCATTCCGTGTCTTTGTACCCTCCTTCATTTTTAGTAATCCATGAATATGGGCATCCAGCTCATCGGGAACAAAGGGTTTTTTGATGTAGTTGTTTACACCTATTTTGTAGCCTTCCCTCACATCTTTAGGGGAAGTCAGGGCGGAAGCGAATACGATTGGAGTATCGCCGTCTGTTTCACGGATGCGTTCCACCATCTGGAAACCATTCATGACAGGCATGTCGATATCCGAAATGATAATATCCGGATGATGTTGTTGCCAGGCTTGCAAACCTTCCATGCCGTTGCCGGCGGTTATGACTTCGTATCCTCCGATGATATCCTGTAATCCGCTTTGTATGATATAGGATAAAGTCGGGTCGTCTTCTACTAAAAGTAACTTTATCATGATGCTGTTGTTTTTCGTGGAATATATAAGGTAAATTCACTGAATTCACCTTCCAGGCTGTTTACTATCACTTTTCCTTCATGGGCTTCCATCACCTGATATACATAATTCAGTCCCAGGCCGAACCCGGTTGTTCCGCCCGATTTTGTACGCAAAGATGCAGAGGCGCGTTCGAACTTGTCGAAAATCGTTTTCATATCCTTTTCGGAGATTCCGATACCGTTATCCCGTACTTTGATAAGCGTATATTTATCTGTTACCTGTGAACTGATATCTATATTGACAGATTCTCCGGAATATTTGATGGAGTTATCCAGCAGGTTGCTGATGGCTTCTTTTATAAATTCATCATCGGCGTATGCCGTGTCTGCCTGGAGATTAATTGTGATATGTACCGGTTTGGTCGCCTTTGTGGTGAACTTCTCTTTTAAGTCGGCCATCATTGGTTGCAGTTCAAAGGTGGATTTGGCCATTTCCAGTTTATGATTTTCCAGTTTGGAAAGAGTTAACACTTTATTGGTCAACATTAACAGATGGTCTGATTCGTTTTCTATGATGGTGAAGTATTTCTCTTTTATCTCCGGTTTATCGTCCAGTCGTCCGCTATGCAGGAAGTTGGCACACATGATGATGGAACTGAGCGGGGTTTTCATATCGTGTATCATGGCGTAAGAGAAATCTTCTCTCATCCGGGCTATCTTATTTTGTTTGCTGATGATTTTTATCTGGTAAAGAATGCAGTAGACAACAAAGACCATGATAAGACCTGTTGCAACCAGCAACAGTCCCATCTGACGGAAAACAGCCCCGTAAGGATTGATTAAAACAGCCTGAAGTCCCTGGCTATTGTCTGATTTGATGAATGTTATATCTGTTTGTAATGCCTGATAATCATGCGGAAATTGAAAATCAGGAACAGAGCTGCTTAAAACAGAACCTGTGGAGTCGACCAGGTTGCAGGTTGTCTGTGTGTGAATATTGGCTTGTTCCAACTGGACCTGGTAGATAGAATCCAGTTTATCCAGTGCCACAGGCACATGAAGAAGAGTATCCATTGTTTCCTGTATAAACAGATAAACTTTATTGACTGCATAATCACTGTAGTCAATATTGTCACTTAGATCCATGTGAAAATTTTTCTCGATCGATACATCATTACCGTCTTCATCCGTATAGTTATCCATTCTTATATGCAATTCAGTCGTGACGGCGGTCTTAAATAATTCATTACTTTTCTTGATTGTTTCATTCCTGACGGTCGAGTAGGTCGTGAACAGCCAGATACCCTGTAAAGCCAATATAGCCAGTAATCCGCACAGAGTAAGTATTTTAATCGGTCTATTATTCATGTTTCGTCATTCCTTTTTTCCCGTTAACCTAACATTAACCCGGCATTAACCCGGTCCGGGAATGCCTTGTTTTACTTTTGCTGCATCAAAGGTAAAGAATTTAAAATAGAGAGAATATGATACGTAAATGTTTTTTATTAGCAGCCGGTATATTGCTTATCAGAATGATGGCAGATGCGCAAGACGTTAAAGGAAAAGTAGTTGATGCCTCACAGGCACCGGTCGAATCAGTAACTGTAGTAATGCAGACCATCGATTCTACATTTGTGGATGCTGTCATAACAGATATAGACGGAAACTTTATGCTGAAACAGCATCCGAATAAGTATCGTTTGATTTTTCAGCATTTATTATACCAGACCCAAATAAAAGAATATTCAGGGGAGGATGCCGGAATCATAATGATGCAGGAACAGGATTATGCACTGAACGAGGTCGTAATAAAAGGTGAACGTCCGCAGGTAAAGGTTGAAAACGGAGCGCTGGTTTATGATGTGTCAGTATTGGCTGAAAAATCGACAGTCAGCAATGCGTATGAATCCATCCTGCATCTGCCGGGAGTTATGGAGCAGAATGAAAGTATCAGCCTGGCCGGTACTGGTAATGTAACGGTCATATTGAATGGAAAACCTTCTTCCATGACGAATGACCAGTTAGTCAATTTATTGAAAAACATGCCTGTATCTAATGTGGCGAAAGCAGAAGTGATGTATAATGCACCGGCAAAATATCGTGTTAGGGGAGCAGTGATTAACCTGGTCCTGAAAAACACGAAATCGGAAGAACCGTTTGTGCGCGGTGAGGTGGGAACGGAGTACATGCAGGCCCGTTATGCCAATGGAAGCGGACATGCGAATCTTTCCTTTGTGGGAAAGAAACTATCGGCTGATATTCTTTATTCTGCCGACTATCAGAAAAGGATTATTGATAATGATATTATATCTCATCATAAGATCGGAGATATAATATATGATATAGAACAATATAATAAAGGAGAACGTCGCGGGCTGACCCATAATATGCGTGCCGCATTGGATTATCAGTTATCGGAAAATGATCATCTGAATATGGCTTATACTTCTGCAATCACTCCAAACAGGAAAGCCGTGGAAAAGTCTTCAGGCAATTTTTCCGAATCCTCTAATAGTAAAATGGGTGATGAACAAATGCATAATGTAAATGTGGATTATACTTCTTCCCTGGGTTTGAATGTCGGTCTCGATTATACCTATTATAATTATCCGTCCACTCAGGATTATATAAATAAGACAGAAAGTTCCGAACAATTGTTTCTGGCTGATGCCAGCCAGACAATCAACCGTTGGAATGTATATGCCGGACAGACCCATACTTTACCTTCTGATTGGGAGTTGAATTATGGCATCGACTTTACATTTGCCAAAGATAAAAGCTCGCAAATCTATCGTCCGCAGGATGGTTCCGATATGTCGGGGCTGAATACCTGTACAGATCTGAAAGAAGAAACGTATAATTTCTATGGTGGTGTTGAAAAGTCTTTCAACGACAAACTTTCCTTATCTCTGTCTGTTGCCGGAGAGTATTATAAATTAATGAATTATAAAAAGTGGGCCGTTTATCCTGCGATGCAGTTAAGCTATGCCCTTTCCGACAGCCATATCTTCCAGTTGGGATTTTCTTCCGATAAGACGTATCCGGAGTATTGGACTATTCAGGAATCTGTTAGTTATATGAATGGGTATGCAATGCTTTTGGGGAATCCGGCGTTACGGCCGTCTACCGATTATACGGCAGAACTGACATATGTTTTGAAGAATAAGTATATGTTTAATGTGTATTATAGCTACATAAAAGATTTGTTTAATCAATTGGCTTACCAAAGCCCGGATAAACTAGCATTGATTTACCAGACAATTAATTATGATTATGAAGAGAATTATGGCGCAACGGCAACAATTCCTTTCTCTGTCGGCGGTTTCTGGAATTCTCAGATTACGTTGGACGGATCTATCCTCAAAGATGTTTGCGATTCGTTTCATGCTATTCGCTTTAACCGGACAAAATTCCGGGGAATCGCAATGATGAACAATACCTTCAAGCTCTTTTCGGAACCGGATATTCGTCTGGAACTGAATAGTATGTATGTTTCGTCTTTTATACAGGGTATATATGATATTTCTCCCATTTGGAAGATAGACGCCGGTTTGAAATGGACTTTTGCCGGAAAGAAAGCTGAATTGAAATTGAAAGTGAATGATCTGTTCGATTCATTCAATCCGGATACCAAAATAAATTATAAAGGGCAGCACCTGATAATGAATCAGAGACGTGATAGCCGGAACATTTCAGTTTCGTTCGTTTATAAGTTCGGTGGCTATAAAGCTAAAGAACATAAATCGGTCGATACTTCCAGGTTTGGATTTTGACGGAGGTTTGATTAGAATTCTATCGTTTTCTTCTCCCTTTCATTTTTAATGACAGCGTTTCGTTCCAGGGGTTTACTGTAACCCTGGTCGAAGCGCAAACTGATTTTTACCAGGAGCATGTTGTTGTATGATTTCAGGTGGCGCGAAGTATTTTCCTGGTAAAGCGATGTTTCCAACATTCTCTGCTGGTTATGTCTGATACCTGCTGAAATGGGCGGAATGTAGGAGAGCGCAACAGATATCCGTTTATTCCAGAATAGCTTGTTTGCGGATATCAGCCAGTTGTCTTTATCGGTCATTTGATATCCCTGGCTGAGGATTTGCTTTTTCATATTCCGGTAATATCCGACCTGAATACCAAACGATTTGGCAGGGTGGTAATAACTTATTTCTGAGTTGGCAAGCCATCCGTCCGGTCTTGTTCTGATTTCGGCCTTCAATGCTTCTCCGAGGTAATATGTCACATTGTTTTTGAATCGGATATAATTGCCGAAAGGCTGATCATAAGTGATTTGCAAACTATATTCTCTTGTGTTTATATTACAGAAAGACCTGTATAACTTATGTCCTTTTTCGATATATAACTCACTGATTTCATCATGAACATAATTGAGTGCAGGGGTAATTGTTATCCGGTTACCTAATGAAATGCGGGCGGAAACAGTATGCCGGATGGCTGATTTCAGTTCTGGGTTTCCTATTTGTGTCAGGAACGTATCGATTACCAGGCTCATAGGGCTGAGCTGGTATAATAAAGGATAATGCTGATTAGTTGAATAACTGGCATTTATGTTTATGTTTTTATTGATGCTGATGTTGGCCTGTATGTAAGGCAGAAACCGGGTATAATTACTTTTTATATCTCTGTCATATGAGCTTATATGCTCGATGGCAGCCCCGAATTTAGTCTGTATTTTCGTTGAAGGACTAAATTTCATGTAGGCAAATACTTTATTCCGATATTCCCGGTAGTCCAAAAAGCCCCTGCCGTGACTACTCTCCGAACCATACATTCTCCAGGCATTGGAATATCCTAAGTTCATCGATATCTGGGACGATAACGAATATTTTCCCTCAACATTAAATAATGTATGGTTTTTATACTCGTTGTATGTATCCTGGATTATATAGTTCGATGCATCGTTCTGGTCGTATTGGTTTTTTATATCATTGTAATAATAATTGTATGAAAAATCGCTATATAACCGGAAACGTTCGCTAAACTGTCCCTGATAATACAGTGTGCCGACAAATGTGTAATCAGATGTGGCAGTTTCTGTTGAATTTTTGATCGTGCGTCGGTCATTGTTACTTATATCCGTACGTTCCATGGTGTATATCTGGTTTGTTTCTGTCTTGCCGGATACATAATCACCTTGGATGCCAACCGTTTGCGTCGGTGTGATTTGGTAACTGACTCCAGCCGTTATGGTATTATTCTTATGCTCATACAGGTCATTGGGTGTGTTTTCCGGCATTTCTGAAATAAGTTCCACACCTCTGTATATTAAATTTTTGGATACAGGTAAGTCTTGGTTTTCCTTGTTATGAGAATAGGTTGCATAGAAATTGATTTTGTCATAGGTATAACTCATTCTGATTACAGGTTGGTTCAATATCAGCCGTTCGCTGTTGTTTATACCCGAAAGGCTGACGGCTGAAAAATTAGAGGCATAGATGTCATATCCCCGGTAATCCTTTTTCAGGATAATATTGATAATGGCTGTATAGTCATCGGATATGAAACGGCCGGACGCTCCATTGATTACTTCAACGGCATGTATTCTGTTGGGTGACATATATTTTATATGATCCTGCGATTGTTGTATTCCGTCTACTAACAGTAATATATTCTTACTGTCGCTTACTTTGAGGGTATTAGTTGCTTTGTCGAAATAGATCCCGGGTATTTTATGCAATAGTTCTTCCGTATTGTTTATTCCTCTGCGCATATCAGGAGTGATGGAGTAACTGTTGCAGTCTACTTTATGGCGAACTTCATCTGCTGTGATAATTGTTTCGGGGAGTATGAAAATTAGTGTATCTTCGGTTTTCTTGCCGGATGCGGTTCCGGTGAAAACAAATTGTCTGTGAGGTTCGGATGGCTTTGTTTCCGTATTGCTTTCCGGTACTTGCCTGTCTAACGGAATGATGATATATACATGATTTATTTTTTCGACTTTGAACGGTTTATTGTTTAGCAGATAATAAAGGGCGTCTTCCGGATTTTTAAATGTTTTCGAGACGGATATATTATAAGCGGATAACGCTTTGTCATCAAACGATATTTCCATGCCAAGCATTCCTAAAACAGTGTTTAAAGGTTTGTTGGAAACAGTAAGCTGCATTTCCTGTGAAAATGCAGCGATTGTACTTATCAACTGTATGAAAATGATGACTATTGACCTTTTCACTTATTCTATGCTGAATTTGATTCCAAAAGGTTTTCCTATAATTTCGAGTATCATATCAGGTTTTGTGGCCCTGCTAAAATTACCAGTATAGACATGTCCCGGAGGAATGTCTGCTTTGACCCGAATATCATACTGACGTTCTATTTCATTGATCACTTCAACCAGTGGGACTCCTTCAAAAACAAATTTGTCTTCTATCCATCCGATTGATTGACCGGCATTGATATTTTCTTTAATGGTCAGTTTACCGTTATGATAGGTCAGTTGCATATCCGGAGCGAGGGTGGTCGTTTCATTATGGGTTGTCACTTTTACTTTGCCGGTCAGACAGGTTACACGATAGTTCCCTGGCCGTGAAAATATATTGAAACTTGTTCCTAATACATTCACTTTATTCTGATTTGATTTTACAGAAAAACGTTTTCCCTGTTTTACTTCGAAAAAGGCTTCTCCTTCAAGTTCAACATTTCTCGATATAATCCATTGGTAAGGTTTATAGGTAAGCCGGCTATCGGCATTGAGATTTACTTTTGAGCCGTCAGGAAGGGTGACAGCAAGATGCGATCCCCGTTTCGCAATTTCGGTCACGGTATAAGATTGAGAGATTACAGACCCGGTCAGGATAATGGCAACAAGGAGCACGGCTGCATATTTCCAAAATGGGATATGCCGGTTTTTTTTTGAAGATGGGGTATCTTCAAGGCTGGCAAAAGCTTCATTCCAGATATCTTCCTTGCTTTTGCTCCATTGGGGGATTATTTTAATATTGTCCGGTTTCATTTTTAGTTTCCGTTAATAATACTTTCTTTAGAAATTGCAATGCGGAATTCATTCGTTTCTCAACTGTTTTAATACTTATATCAAGGAGTCCTGCAATTTCGTGATATTTTAATTCATCGTTCCGGCTCATCAGGAAAACGATGCGTTGTTTTTCGGGCATCTGTTCCAGAGCTCTGGCATAGGATGTGGCAAGTTCCTTGAAAAGTATCTCCTCTTCGGGAGACAAGCATGATGCGTCATTGCGTATCATATCCTGCTCGAAATGATTCCGGCTTGTTTCTTTCCGATAAGAACTTATCACCATTTCATTCGCCATTTTATATAAAAGGGCTTTCAGGTTATTATTATGTAACTGTTCTTTTTTCTCCCATATTTTCATAAATATCTCTTGCGCTATATCAGATGCCATATCAGTATCGCCGCAACGATAAAATATGAAACTCCGGACAGCATCAAAATATGTATCAAATAAGAGTTTAAACTCCTTTTTACTCAACATTTAGCGAACAGTTTGTCGTTGATCTACTCTTTGTACTTATTCACTTTTTTCATATACCCGATAAATTTATCCCATTCATTTGCTATGGCCTGCATATTCTCATCACGTATTTTTTGTATTTCAGTCAATGAACCTAAAACTGCAATATCAGGATATCCGTCGTTTATAAAAAATTTATTTTCAATTATACTGTAATAGAATACCGGTGAGTTGAAAATTTGGGAGTTGACATCTGAAACCCGGGTCAAGGTAGAAAACAAATACTTGTCATCCAGATAAAATTTAATATTGGCATAAAGTGAAATGGAGTTTTGTTGATAGTAATTGTCTTTAAACCGGATTTCTTTTGTTGTTCCGTTGAACCATAGGATATCATCTCCTGTAAAAATGATTTTCTCAGTGGGTTCGTTTGCCGATTTTGTTTCTGCTTTTATAATGAGTTTAGAATATCCCTCTTCAGGAAAAGGATTCGAAGGATCATTTGAGCAACTACTCATAAATATAGTCAGAAACAATATTGATAAAAATAAATAAAACCTTTTCATACGATTATTATTAATGGATTAAAATTACTATATTTTTTTGAATTAATAACCGTATGAGTTAAAGGATACCCTATATAATATGTTGTCAATTAGTATCCTTTAACTATTTTGCTATTGTTGGATTTGAGAAATGAATTTCCAGTGACCGTTTTTTACCACAATGGCGGGCGGGTCAGGATACGAATCGTCATTTGTTTTTCGGAGCTAGCACCGACAAACCCTAATCCGCCGACAACGTTTTGAGGTATAATGACCGGTTCCATAAAGGTTTCGTTATAGTTTCCCGACTCAAGGCAGTTCATGGCACGCATATACCGATAGTCTGTCTGGGTGATACAGAGTAGCCGGATGACGGCATCTGTCTCTACAAACAGCTTTTCGTCCATATTTTTGTGATCATAGTAGCGTGTATATACATTAAGCGTGTAAGATCCGTTTTCGAAACGACTGTCGGTGAATACATTGTTCACATTTTGGACGGTCATATCAAGAATGCCGAATTCTTCATCATCGGCAGTACTGAGATGACCATCGGTCAACACGATATCTTCCTGACTGATAATATCCGGATAGATGATTGCCGGTCCGTATGTTGTTCCCTCTTCCGGATATGTCCGGTAAGTGTTTTCCTGGATACGCAGTTGATAATAGTTCTTTTCTCCGGATCGGTCGTTGAATGTGATTCTGTACCGGATGCAGTTATCCATATAATATCCTATTTTAATTTTAGTCAGAAGGGTATCTACCTGTATAATTTTTTCGATCGGTTGGGGTATTTTTACTTCAGCCCAGGCGTGATATTGCCCGTTTTCCGCAGCTGCTTCCAGGCGTACCAGATCACCGGGGAGAAACTGGGTTTTCACGCGGCAGTATTTTGTAGAGTCATTATAACTGGTGGAGATCAATTCGGCTTCAGCAACTTCTTTCTTCTCTCCGTTGACATAGATCGTGACGGCTCCATCGCTCACTAATGTTGTTGTCTCGCCATCAATGATATGCAAGTAAACTTGATTCTCTTCTTTTTCGGCTTCCAGAAAGGCATTCATGAGTAGTTGGGACTCTTGAATTTTACTTTGGAAGGGTATCTCGTTCTCACAAGCTGAGAAAAGAGATGTATAGAGTATGAATAATAGATAGGATAAATTCTTTCTCATGTCATTTTCTGTTTTAGAATTTAAATGTATAAGTGACGGAAGGTATACAGGGTAATAAAGTCTGTTTGATCAACCTTGTTTTCCTTTTCCAGGTTGTTTCAGGCACACCTCCTTCTCCAATATGTTCTTGTCCGATGTATTCTTCTTCCAGATAGATCAAATTGGGAGTCATGGCATTATAGGCATTGTAGACAGATATATTCCAAGTGTGTGTACCCCGGCGTACTTTTTTATGGAAGTTAACTCCCAGGTTCAATCGATGACTGACGGGTAATCGGTAATTGTTGCGGTGTTCGATATAATCGAGCAAGTTTCCGTTTATTGTCCCGGTATGCTGTTCGGCTAATGTTGCTGCCCCTCCGGTGTTAAATATCCAGGTGAGTCCAATATCGAACCGTTCACTGAACTGATGGTTCACACAAAAATTTATATTGTGGCGACGGTCATATTTATAGGGGAAACGTTCTCCGTAGTTAATGCTGCCGTCTTTGAACTGGCGGTCACTTTTGGCAATTGTATAGGCCAGCCAGCCGGTTGTTTTTCCCAGCGTTTTTTGTGCAAGTATTTCCAGTCCGAAAGAACGTCCGCGACCCATTTCCACTTTTTCCTGCCATCCTCCTGAGGTTCCGAAGAAAGAGGCGCCATCCTGATATTCCAGAACATTATGCATATCTTTATAATATCCTTCCAACGAAAATTCCCATCCTTTTATCCCTGTATAGTATCCCCCGACAGCATATTGAAATGACCGCATCGGGCGGATATTTTGAGTAACAGGCACCCATAAATCAGTTGGTAGTGAGATGGCTGACGACGATAATAAATGTACGTACTGTTCCATTTGAGTAAATGAACCTTTTATTGCATAGTCCTTGTTCAGGCGGTAGCGGGCGGACAGGCGGGGTTGTGCTGAGAAATAACCTTTCCCCTGGGTGTAAAACAAGGAAAGATGTATACCTGCATTAATACTTAACCGGGTACCTATGTTGAAGTCATCTTCTGCATACAAAGCGCATTCATGGCCATGCAGATTACTGTTAGAAGAATCTTTATAGACGGTATCTTGTGCTACTGATCCGTTTTCTGCTTCTCTCACATTTGAGGTTGTGACCTCCGGACGGAACGTATGATTCAGATAAGAGCCGCCGAATTTGACATGATGGTTCGGGGCAGGCGTATAGTCGAAATCTGTCTGGATACTAACATCGTGTATCCCTGACCTATAATCGGAATTATATGTATAGGTTTCGTTATGCATGGGATCGGTATTGGTCTTTTTCTCGGTTCCGGTGGCTTCCTTTTTATAACTGTCAGCCATTGACATCTGATAATGGTTGTATGCTACAGTCGTGTTACTGAACAACTTATTGTTGAACATATAATTCCAGCGTCCGGCTGCGATAGTATTCCCCCAGTTGATATTGATTTTGCTGTTATAGAAATACAGGCGCGGACCATCGTCATAACCGTCGTATTCCTTATCCCGTTTGTAATCATAATGGTCTTTTCCTTTATAAAAGCTGAGGAAGAGTCGGCTTCTGTCGGAAAACTTATGGTTTACTTTAGCATTGATATCATAGAAGTAATAGTTGTATTTTTTATCTTCCGGCAGAAAAGGTCTTGCCACCAGGTCCAGATAGGTGCGGCGTCCTGTCAGACAGAAAGAAGTTTTGTTTTTTATGATCGGTCCTTCAAAATGCAGCTTACTGGTTAGCAGGCCGACACTGATCGTTCCATGATAATTTTGCATATCGCCGTCATTGGTGCGGATATCGATGATAGACGATAATCGTCCGCCATAACGGGCAGGAAAGGAGCCTTTGAAGAGAGTCACTTTTTTCATGGCCTCCGGGGTGAAGATCGAGAATACGCCCAGCAGGTGATCTGCATTGTAGATCGGAATACCATCCAGTAGGATCAGGTTCTGGTCCGGTCCGCCGCCACGTACATGCAAACCACTGAATCCTTCCATACCCGCCTGTACGCCGGGTAACAGCTGGATTGTCTTCAGTAAATCAGCTTCTCCCAAAACAACAGGTGTGTTGCGGATTTGTTTCATCGGGACATCAAGGGCACTCATCGCAGTGGCATGGATTCCGGTTTCTCTTTTATTTGACAGGACGACAACTTCCTCTAACTGATTGTCGGTCAGTAACCGGATATTCAGCAAGGTGTCCTTTTCCAACCGGAACCGGCATATTTGAGTGGCATAACCAAGGTAGGAGAATGAAAGTGCTGCATCTCCTTCGGGAAGCGTAATACTATAAAATCCGAAAGGGTTGGTCGAAGTTCCTATCCTTCTGTTTTGTTCAAAGATATTCGTACCGATCAGTGTTTCCGATGATATCCCGTCTGTAACATAGCCGCTGATTGTATATTTGCGGTTAACGGGTGTTTCCCGTTTATCTAATAAGATATATTTTCCAGAGATCTTAAAAGCGATTGCTTCGTTTTCGAAAGCCCTGTGTAGAATATCCGTGATAGGAGATTGAGTCATATCCAGGGTTACAGGCTTTTTAAGCTGTATCTTTTCTCCGTAGATGAAAGAGAAGCCGGTAGAATCCTCCAACTGCTTTGCGAATTTGTCTAAAGCAGCATTCCGGATACTGAAATTTAATAATGTGTCTTTATTTTGGGCATCAAGAGGAGTTCTCCCGAAAATAACCCACAAGAGACATATGAGGCTGATGCGGAAAAGCGGGTAATGTATAGAATAGTTCATAATTTACTAAAGCTTAGTGCTGATAATGATAGTATTGTTTGTTATTGTGTAATTAAAATTGCCGGCTCCTTTTAATAATTCGAGCATTTCTTCCAGGCTTTCGCCATTGGTGAAGTTAGCCCGTATATGGTAATTCCGGAGTTCGGGATCGGTAATTTCTATTTTTATATTGAAGGCATGTGAAAGTTGCCGGGTTATTTCCTGCAATGGCAGATAATCGAATAGGAAATGGCCGTTTCGCCAGACAATATCGTTGCTGCTTTTGGGATTTATTTCATGTTGTAAACTTTTCTGTAACCGGTTATAGATAGCACTTTCATTGGGAGAAAGGACGATTCGCCGGTTTTCTTCCGGTATGCTGACGGCAACGGAACCTTCGATCAGGGTTGTTTTTATTTCGGGGTCTTCGGGATAGGCTTCCACATTGAATTGGGTTCCCAGTACCTGTACGTTTACGGACTCTGCTTTTACAATGAATGGGTGCCTGGTATCTTTTTCTACATCGAAATAGGCTTCTCCGGTTAACCGGACTTCTCTTTTGGTTCCCCTGAAACGAGAAGGAAAGCTAAGTGTTGAGTAACGGTTCAGGGTGACAACAGACTGGTCGGGTAGTGTAATGTCCCGTATTTCAGCCAGGGTAGAAATAGTCTGTATGGTGCCCGATTGGATATAATCATATGTATACCAACTGGCCAGGCAGATGAGTATGGAGGCTGCAACGCTTCCTGCGATACGGAGAAATTTTATTTTTCCACTGGCTGGAGAGATACGCCTTTCCAGTATTTTCCAACTGTTTTTAGCGGAGAAGCGTCCTCTCGGTGAACGTGTAGAGGCGACCAGTTGTTCCAGAATCTTATCAAAGTTGTCGTTTTCAGGTGTCATCTTTTCTTTATCTGTTTAATTATTGCTTTCATAAATAAAGACAGAGATGTACGCTGGAACTCACTATGTCGATTTGGTGAAAATAAGTTAAGATTATGATCCGTTCTTGTCTGGCTTCAGGTAGCGTGATAACATATCCCGTAGTCGGGTTACAGCCTTTTGTACTTGTACGTCAACTGTATTGATGCTGATTTTTAATTCTTTAGCGACCTGTGCATAGCTTTGTTTTTCTTCCCGTATGCGGATGAATATCTCCCGGCATTTTTCCGGTAGACGGTCCAGTGCTTTGACATAGTGGGAAAAAAGTTCTTCGTTGATAAGGATTTCTTCCGGTGAATTTTCCTGATTGGCTATCTTATCGGCTATTATTTCGGTAATCTGTTTTTGCCTTTCTTCTTTTGCCAGATAATTCAGTGCAGCATTTTTTACTGTGATAAAGAAGTAATCTTCCAGATTGACTATCGTTTGTAATGACTCCCGCTTTTCCCAGATTTTCATGAATACGTCGAGTACGACTTCCTGCGCCCATTCTTCCTGTTTCAGATAGTAATAAGCAATACGGAAAAAACGATCAAAGCATAGATCATAGAATTTCTGCAAGGCAGTTTGGGAGTCCTCTTCCTTCATTTGTCGTAAATATCTTCTGATCTCTTGTTCAGTCATAATTTCCTTTTCATGCTACTCTGTGGCTGCAAAGATACTTTTTAATCGATAAGTATGACAAATCGTAATAAAAAAAGGACTTATTTTGAAATAAGCCCTTTTTTTCATTTATTTTTCGTTCATCTTCTCTATCAAGAGAGAAGCACATTTGAAATGTACAATCGTTCGCGGTGTGAGTTGAATCACATCCCCGTTTCTGGGGTTTCTTGCCGGACGGCTTGTTTGCAGACGTGGTTTGAATGAACCGAAACCGGGAATGAAAACACGGTCGCCTGCCTTTGTTTTTTCTGCAACCATTTCAGTAAAAGCATCGAGAATAGTTGTTATATCCCGTTTATTGAGATTTGTTTTTGTCGCTAATTCATTGATTAATTGACTTCTGTTCATGACTTTATTTTATTAGTTATTAGATATGTAGTTTAATATTAATAATATGTTTCCATCATGCTTTTCCTGTATTCGGAAGGAGACATGCCAGTGTGTTTACGGAAGAACCGCCCAAGAGAGGACTGATTGGCGAAATTTGTTTTTACAACAATCTCCTGGATGTTAAGAGAAGAATCTCTCAGTAGCGCTTTTATTTCCAGTATGATATATTCCAGTATCCAGTCTTTCGCTGATTTTCCGCTGACAGCTTTTATTATCGTTGTCAGATATTTAGGAGTAATACATAGTTCTTTAGCATAGAATGCAACCTCCCTGTTCTCTTTGTAATGTTGCATAATCAGATAAAAGAATTTGTCTGCAAGTTCTTTTTTATGCACATCCATTGTTGGAATATAAGGAAGGGAACTGATCTTGTATGTATTGTACAGGTCCAGATAGAGAATGCGTAATACATGAATCACAGATTCCCGGGGGTATAGGTTGGATGCAGATTTAGCTTTCGAACAAACCAGATTATAGTAATTTTCAAAGTTAATACTTTCGCTTTCCATTAATTTGTAATGGAAGTGAGTTCGCATATAGATAAAAAAATGTGGCGAAAATCTATGAATACCGCTCAACACATCATTAAACAATGATTGTGAAACAGAAAATGCATTTATCTTAAAATCCTGACTTGTCTCGTATATAGAAACCAGTTGTCCCGGTAATAGAATGACAAGTTCATTGTTCATCAACAAATGTTCATGTGTGTGAACTTTAATCTTTGCACTACCTTCAGAGCAAAGCATAACCAGTCCGTATTGTATATATGACGGATACGGAGTTATAGGAATTTGTTTGACATTCTCATAGAAAATTAAATCATTTTTTATAGAATCAATGGTGTCATTATTTCCTACATGTAATTTGTTTTCCTTTAAAGACATCACCCTATAATTATTTTGTGTATAAAATTAAAACATCGTTCTTTATGATATTCAGACAGTGGAAATATGGTGTGACAATGAAGAAATATGGAACGCTTATTGACATTTTTTTTACAGACAATGCCCTGATGATTTGTAAGAACCATTGTTTATGGTGAATTGTTCATTTGTTACTTCATAAAAAATGTTGTTGTTTCTCTTGAACGTCACCATCATTTTATCACACCCGACCAAACCTTTATTCGGGATGGTGGAACGTTGAAAAAGCATGTACTTTTGAATAATTTGAAGATTCTATGAAATTAAAGGGATGAAATTGTATGAAAATAAGAAGATGTTTGTATATTTAAAGCTGTAAAGAAACAGCAAGTAGAAGTAACTTGTTTATTCTGTAGTTATTAATAAAAGCGAGTATAACTTTAAAGTCAAACATCATGGGAAAGAATCTAATTCACAGCAATGAGTTGCATCTTATTGACAAAAAAGAAATTCACAATGCAGCTAAAAAAATGGTAGAGTCATTGAATCTGGCAGCCGGATCAACGGGAGGTTTCGATATTTATAAAGTCGTTGAAACTTATTTCACTGATCTGGATAAGAGACATGCAATCAATCAGCTTATCGGTATTGGTGAAGATTGTGCTTATTATGGTGCACAAGAACAGGCAGCTGAATGCGAAAAAGCAGAAGCTGCTAATGAGTAGGTAAACGTTTATTTGAAATAAGAAGGAGATACTTGTAATAAGCATCTCCTTTTTTATTTTGTATTTTCGAAGAAATTACCATGTCAACTGCGGCAAGAAACTGGAAAGAACGCTTTTGAGCTCCTTGATGTTGATAGGTTTCGTTACAAACCCGTTGCTTCCGGCTTGGCGGGCAGCTTCCATGTCATTCTCAAAGGCATAAGCCGATTGCATGATGATAGGTATGTCCTGATCAAATTTCCGGATTTCCTTTAATGCATCAATCCCGTTCATTTCCGGCATTTTAATATCCAGAAGGATCAGATCTGCATGTTGCTCCTTATAGATCTCCAATAACTCTACTCCCGTTTTAGCATGAAGTATGTTACAATGCTTTTTCAGAATTGTTTTTAATAATAAGAAATTACTTTCTTCATCTTCTGCGATGAGGATAGTGATGCCTTTGTTTGTTATGTTTTCGTCCATGATCATAATATTCAAGTAACTTCAACAAAGTTCTGTAATTAATTTAAAATACGCAAACTTATCAGGAGTAAAAATAGATGAAAGTCAACAAATATATAGCCTTTCATTATTGAGTGAGTGAATAGGGGGAGGAAATAAAGAAAAAGGAGTTGTTTTTGAAAAAACAACTCCTTTATATCGGTTATCAGTGATACTGATTATTTACCTGAAAGTTTTTCTTTCAAAGCAGCCAGTTCTTCAATGTCACCCAGTGTAGTCTTTTCAACCGGACCAGTTACCATTGCAGAAGATTCTTCGTTCTTGTTGTTGCGTCTTGCTGACGGTTTTTTGTCACCAGCAGGAGCATCTTTCTTAGCGCCCTTCTGTTCATCTTCGAAGATGCGGCTGTGAGAAAGGATGATACGTTTTGCTTCTTTGTTGAATTCGATTACCTTGAACTGTAGTTTTTCGTCTACAGCAGCCTGAGAACCGTCTTCTTTTACCAGGTGTTTCGGAGTTGCGAAACCTTCTACACCATAAGGCAAGGATACGACAGCGCCCTTGTCAAGTACTTCGATGATTGTACCTTCGTGGATTGAACCTACTGTGAAGATAGTTTCAAATACATCCCAGGGATTTTCTTCCAGTTGTTTGTGGCCTAAGCTCAAACGACGATTTTCCTTGTCGATTTCCAGTACCTGAACTTCGATTTCTGCACCGATCTGAGTGAATTCGCTCGGGTGTTTGATCTTCTTAGTCCAAGAAAGGTCAGAGATGTGGATTAAGCCGTCAACGCCTTCTTCGATTTCTACGAATACACCGAAGTTAGTGAAGTTACGAACTTTAGCTGTGTGGCGTGAACCAACTGGGAAGCGAGATTCGATATCTTCCCATGGGTCAGCTTTCAGCTGTTTGATACCCAGAGACATCTTACGTTCGTCACGATCCAAAGTCAGGATAACTGCTTCGATTTCGTCACCAACCTTCATGAAGTCCTGAGCACTGCGCAGGTGCTGAGTCCAGCTCATTTCTGATACGTGGATCAAACCTTCTACGCCGGCAGCGATTTCGATGAATGCGCCGTAGTCAGCCATAACAACCACTTTACCTTTCACTTTGTCACCTACTTTCAAGTCCGGATCCAAAGCATCCCAAGGATGCGGAGTCAGTTGTTTCAAGCCGAGAGCGATACGTTTCTTTTCGTCATCGAAGTCAAGGATAACAACATTGATTTTCTGATCAAGCTGAACGATTTCTTCCGGATGAGAAACACGGCCCCAGGAAAGGTCTGTGATATGGATCAAACCGTCTACGCCACCCAAGTCGATGAATACACCGTAAGAAGTGATGTTTTTAACAGTTCCTTCCAGAACCTGTCCTTTTTCCAGTTTAGAGATAATATCTTTCTTCTGTGCTTCAAGCTCTGCTTCGATAAGAGCCTTGTGAGATACAACAACGTTCTTGAATTCCTGGTTGATCTTAACGATCTTGAATTCCATTGTCTTACCTACAAATACATCGTAATCGCGGATCGGTTTAACGTCGATCTGAGAACCCGGTAAGAATGCTTCGATACCGAATACGTCAACGATCATACCGCCCTTCGTACGACATTTGATGTAACCTTTGATAATTTCGTCTTTTTCAAGAGCTTCGTTAACACGATCCCAAGAACGTGTAGCGCGAGCTTTCTTGTGAGAAAGGATCAACTGTCCTTTTTTGTCTTCCTGGTTTTCGATGTAAACTTCTACTTCGTCACCAATTTTCAGATCCGGATTGTAACGGAATTCCGCCATTGATACAACACCGTCTGATTTGAAACCGATGTTCACTACAACTTCACGTTTGTTCATTGCAGTAACGGTTCCCATAACGACTTCCTTATCCTTTACAGTGTTCAGGGTTTCGTCATACGTTTTTACAAGGTCGTCCTTGCTTACGTCACCGTAAGTTTCTCCCTTTTCATAGGAGTCCCAGTTGAAATCTTCAACCGGCTGAATGTTCTTTAAATTTTCCATTCTCTAATTGTTAATACTTAAGTTTGTTTTAATTAGTAAGTTAGACATTATGTTGTCATCTCTCAAAAATCGGGGCAAAGGTAATGCTTTTTTCTGATATACAATAGTTTTGCCTTGGAATTTATGCTTTATATCACTTGCTTTTTCTGATTGGATATTACTGATATCCGCTGGAGGACTATTGATGTGTTATTATGTTTTCGAAAGAGAAACAGTCCGCAGTTTTCCAGCGTTTTGAAAAACTGGACGACTATAAATCCGGTGCCGGTCTGGGGTTATCTATCTGTACACTGATCGCAGACCGTTTGGGCGGAACTCTTTCCATTGATCCCACCTACGAGAACGGGGCCCGTTTCGTCTTTACTCATCCTTGCGAAATACCTTCCTCAGCTTATAGTCAAGGAACAGCAGGAACAACGTTAGTATTCCGATATAAAAATAAAAACTAAAGATGGGGAGGTCGATTTTCGGCCATGTTATTTTCGGCACGGTTATTTGTGGAAAATCCATGTAGAAGAGGAAAGCGGCAGCCATCCCCAGCATCCCCAGCGAAGCCACAATGACAGCAGCCAACCCGAACCATTCGTTCCGTTTCTTAACCTTGACGGTCTCTTTGGCAATCTGCTGCATCACATTCAGACGGAATGATGCGGGCAACTCTTCTTCCGGCATTTGCCTGAACAGGCTTTCCAGTATATCAGGGTTCTTTTTGTTGCTGTCCATATTTAATTTTCCTCCATTCCTTTAATTAATACAAATAACTTTTTCCGTATGCGGTGTAACTTCACTTTGATATTGGATGCCCCAAGACCGGTTATCACGGTCAGTTCGTCCACCGTTTTCTCTTTCATATAAAAGAGCAGTATCAGTGCCCTTTCGTCCGGGGGGAGTTGTTCGAGGGCCGCTTCCAGCTTATCGAGTTGTTCGGTTGTCGAACTACGTCCCAACATTTCGCTGACCTCTTCTTCCGACACATTGCTGATCTGCGATTCTTCAATGGCGACAAATTCCTGTCTCTTCCTGCGCAATTCCGAAATAGCCGTGTTATAGGCAATCCGGTAAATCCAGGTGGAGAAACTACAATCGCCCTTGAAAGACGACAAATTACGAAAGACCTTCATAAATACATCTTGCGCCAGTTCTTCCGCGTCTTCCTTACTATGTACCATTTTAAGGATTAACGAATGAACCGGACGACTGTATCTATCGAGCAGACAGGCAAAGCATCCTGTATCTCCCGCTTGTACTCTTTCTATGTAATATGCGTCGCTATACAACTCCATCCTATTTTATGGACGCAAGTTCGGCAATTTGGTTACAACTTACAACTGAAAAATGTGAAACATTTTTCTACGCCTGAATCAAATAATCCCCTTCTCTGTTTGGATTAAATAAAATATAGCCTACATTTGTCCCGTTACCTGCTATCGGGTAATAAAACAACTAAAACTATTGATTATGGAAAAGTAGGTGAATATCATGCTCGACAAGGCTTTTAAAACCGTATTCGGTGAAAAGCAAGTAGCAATCTGAATTTCAGAGTTGGCGCACCGATGTGGTGCTATCAAAATTGAGCTATCTAATTATAGACTGGTTGTAACACAGTAAATAGTTCATTTATTTCTATAATTAGAAAACAGCTATTCTTGGAATCAAATACAAGAGCGTAAATATAAGCCTGTTTGTTATCTGATTCGCCCTCCTTATGAATTGCATACTATTGCATTCAGCTTTCAGAAGCCCTGTATGGAATGTTTTTCAATGCATCCGGCTGAAGGGATGAAACTGTAAAAAATGTATACGAGAATTCAAGGTTAAATAGCTGCCGGTAAAATATAAGACTTTTGTCTTCAAACATATCAACTTTGTCATCCCAAAAGCGGTCTTGACAATTCGGAACACCTATGCTTTTGGGACGGATAACTTCTCGCCGGCAAATAGATAACTACGGGGTGACGAACGGATGCCTACTTACCGGAATCAACTTCCTGTATAAAGCATCTTTCAGGTTGATTTGTTATTTTTCAGGCAGTTATGTATCCTGAAACCTGAAAGGTAAAGTTTGAAAACTTTATTGGGGGGAGATTTATACAGCGCAGGCTTCGCTCGACGGAGGTTAAAAATGAATCTCATTTCGTTCCGGCAATGCCGGCATCAGTTATCATTGCCTTTCATCCGGCAATGTGACTTTTTAAATTAGTTCTTTCATTTCTTATAAATAGATAAAGGAGGAACTATTACATACCCCCTTACCTGTTGTCTCTTAGGTCTTTACCAGGTAAAGCTACCCTGTACACCCTAGTCGGTTAGGGTGTACACCTTATCCGGTTACCCTGTACACCGTAGTTGGTTTTCCTGTACAGGATAGTAATATCAACTAATTACTAATGAGTTAGTTAGTGGTTGCTTTTGAGATAATCGCCAGTAACCTACTGGATAACACTCGATGACAAGTTCACCACGCTGTCTTATTTTATTTATCATGTCATCAAACATACTGTCGTTGCCTATTTGATGATTATATACGTATTACATAAAAATGTGATTTCTCCATTTTCAAGCGATTTTTTTATGGAAGATATAATGAAACCTGTAACCTTTTCTAAGAAGCTGCGTCAAACTTATAAATGAATTAATAATAACATTTAATATTTACTGCTATGATGGATTTTATAATGGTTCCGCTGATCGTCGGAATAGTTTGTGCCGGTATTTACGGCTTGTTTGAATTGTTTGTACGTAAAAAAGAACGTTTGGCTATTATTGAGAAGATCGGGGATAAACTGGAGCCTTCCGCTTTCGATGTGAAGATCGGTTTACCACGTCTGGCTACTAATTTCTCTTTTAGTTCTTTGAAAACCGGGTGTTTGCTGGCTGGAATCGGATTGGGGTTGCTGGTCGGATTTATTATCTCTGTGTCGCTTACAGATTTTAATCTTGATGGACGGCGCGAATTGATCAGTACGGTATATGGTGCATCAGTCCTGTTGTTCGGGGGTATCGGATTGATTATAGCTTTCGTTATTGAATTGAAGTTATCGAAAGATAAAAATAAATAATCTGGGGAGTTGTGTGTTTGATAAGGGTGGGGGTATACTTCCATCCTTATTTTTTTTGTTTATTGTGGCATATTACTTACTTTTGATAAATTATTAATCCTTTGATTTGACTGATTATGAAAATGAAACTATTACTTTTTCTGATGATTTGCCTCAGTGTCGCTTGTACAAAGCAAAGCCGCGTTATCGATTATCCGGTTATTGATAATAAAAATACAACAATTATGGAAGTTTATCGGGTGGAGCTGACAGATACGGCAACGATTCTCTATGCGGAAATGTACAACCGTCCGAATTATTGGGTTCGCCTCTCTTCGGGTGCCTATCTGGAAGGTGTTACTTCGGGAAAGAAATACAAATTACTGAAATCGTCCGATTTTGAACTGGATAAGGAGGTTTATATGCCCGAATCCGGCAATTCTCCGGCTACGTTATTCTTTGAGCCGGTAGATGAGAATGAAGAAGCCATCAGTTTTATCGAAGGATCGGAAAAAGGAGATTTCCATATCGAAGGCATACATTTGAAAAAGCAGCCTGCTCAACCCGGTACTTTTGAATGTGTACTGGAAGGAGAAGTAATAGACCGCCCTGAAAGTTCCCGCCTGACATTGATACGTGCCGGAAAAGATATGCGTACTACCCCGTTTATTTCTATCCCTGTCAGGGATGGTAAATTCAGTTATACGTTGACTGCGAATGAAAACGAGACCTACGAACTGGTTTTCTGGGAAGAGCACTTGAACGGTGCCTGGCGTCCGACCTATTTTATCTCCGAGAAAGGAACTTTACATTTCACTCTTTACCCGATGGAACACCGTCCGCATAGTATCTTACAAACGGAATCCGCTTTGAATAAAGAAGAAATCCGTATGCAGGAGGAAATGGAGAAATTGTATCCTGTGAACCAATTGGAAAAGGACCGGGATGCCCTGGATCAGGAGGAACGCTATTATTCAAAAGAAATGTATGATTTAAAGAAACGTATATCTGCTGCGAAAACGGACGAAGAACGGAGAACGCTTTATCCGGAATATGACCGTTTGAACAAAGCCGGAAAAGAGTTCTCGGAAGAAGGCATTGCGCTGAATAAGAAGTATAAAGAATATTTTGAGGGCATTCGGCAATGGAAACTTGATTATATGCAAAAAGAACCGACATTGAACGGCTTATGTATTTTGAAACAGATGCTTGACCGCGCTATTATGATGGCCCGCTATAGTCCGGGGGAGGAAGATGTTTCCGTCTATCAGGATATATTTGAAAACAAGTATAAAGAAAAATTCTCTTCCCATCCTTATATCACGGATATGGAGCGTATCATTGCGAGTTTGAATGTAAAGGTTGGAGGTTCTTACATTGACTTTTCTGCCCCGGACCTTGAAGGGAATATGGTAAAACTTTCGGATCAGATAAAAGGGAAAGTAGCTTTAATCGACTTATGGGCTTCCTGGTGCGGACCGTGCCGCCGTTTGTCATCCAGCATGATCCCTATTTATGAAGCATTTAAAGACAAAGGATTCACCGTAGTCGGCATTGCCCGTGAAAATAATAACACGGATGCCATGAAAAAGGCAATCGAACAGGACAAATACCCCTGGTTGAACTTAGTCGAACTGAACGATAAAGGAAATATCTGGGAAATGTACGGTGCCGGCAACAGTGGCGGCTGCACCTATCTGGTAGATAAGGATGGAAAGATTTTGGCAATCCATCCTTCGGCAGAAGAGGTGACTAAGATTTTGACGGAACTACTTTGAGTCGATAAGAATTAAGTCTGAAAAATACCGGAGACCTGAAAGGTTATATAATATCACTTTCAGGTCTCCGGCATTTTTTATTTTATTGAATAAATGTCTTATAAATAAATCTCTCCGAAAAACTCCGGACGGTGGAAGTCGGGGCTTGGGAGGTCTATCGGGTTCCAGCTGACAAAGTGGGGATATTCTGTATCGTCCGCACATTTGTAGAAATTGCCCAGAATCTTTTCCGGCAGGTTTTCCGGATCGAGTCCCATGAGCCTGAAGGGGATAGATACGACCAACTCCCAGGAGAATACACCTGTCTTTTCTGAAAAAGGTTTGTTCTCTATGGATGAATACCGACGGATAGAAGTGTATTCATCGGTGTTTAGTGATCTTTTGATATCACGCGACTGGCGGCGGGCAGCATCACAAGTCCCGATACAATTGAACTCGAAATTCATGTAGTTGTGATCATCGACCGTTTTCATGAAAAACTCGACACAACTATCTGTATAAACCGGGGAACCGTCTGAGCTGTGAACAGCCTTTAAAGAATTCCCTTTTACGAAATAACGGATATAAAGATTTTCATCCGTTCGCGCAATATCGAAAGCGACAATTGGTTTATAAGGGTATTCTTCCCAATTGATGACATCGATATACTCTCGCTGGGCTTTGTTTTCCAAGAGAAAACCGACTGATGATAAATCCAGCACATCCAGCGTTACTAAATAAGGTACTTTAAGCTTCTTCATGTTAATTATAGATTTGGAGCAACGGCAAATGGAAATATGAGGTGAGGAGTACCGATAATACCCCTACAATAGCCAATATAATGATGACTGTCCCTACAATCCGATTCAATAACCATATTCCCCGTACATTAAACCACTTTTTTAATTTCGCAACTATATATGTGATGCCGAACCACCAAAGGACGGCACCTATTCCTATGCATATTATTCCTCCCACCAACATCCAGACGGAATGATCCGGCAACACAAATCCAAAACGCGCAAACAGTCCTATATATAGCAGCACGATTAATACGTTGCTAAAGGTAAGAAGAAAAGCTGTAATAAAATCCTGTGTGAACGATAACTTTTTTTCACGTTGCTTTTTTAAGTTTTTTACAGGATTGGATTGATATATGTAGTAACCGAAAAGACCGAGAACGATACTGCCCATTAGTTGGAGCGGTGCCTGGTTGGCTTCCACGAAGTTGACGACAACTCCCATTCCCAGGCAGGTCAGTGCCGCATAGATGACATCCGATAAGGCTGCTCCCAGGCCGGTAACGAAACCGTGCCAACGTCCTTTGTTCAATGTTCTTTGTATACACAACATACCTATCGGGCCCATAGGGGCTGATACAAGTACGCCTATCACAATTCCTTTACTAATAAGTCCCAGCATTATCCTTTTATTTTCTGCCAAATTGCCACAAAGATAATGCCTATTCCCTGATAAAAAAAGGTAAAAACATAAAAATGGCCCGGAACTTTCGCTTCGGACCATTGATTTATAGTCTAAACAGATAAAATCTGATTATTTAGGTTTGACTGTATTGTTACGTACACCTTTCAGAATTTCCTGTAACTGATAAACGACTTCCGGACGTTTTTCAGCGAGGTTTTCCTGTTCGCCTACCTGTGTCATATCGTACAGTTGAGGAGTTTTGGAATAACCGGTCTCGATCTTCGGTCCCCAGGGAACTATTTTCGGTCCGTTGCTGGTTTCAATGTATTTCCAGTCTTTTGTGCGGACAGACAACGTATGGTCGGATGCCTGTTCGATCACCCAAGGACGGTCGGCATTGTCTGTTCCCAGCAAAGTGCCCAGATAATTGTAACTGTCGGGGGCTGCTCCCTTGGGAAGGACGGAACCTGTCAGTGCTGCCAGTGAAGCGAACCAGTCAACCTGCGACATTAATGCGTCAGAGACTTGGCCTTTTTTTATTTCTTTCGGCCAGCTTGCAATAGCAGGGATACGGGTTCCGGCTTCAAATGCACTGTATTTACCGCCGCGTAACGGACCGCCCGGCTTATGATCGCCCAGCAGTTCTTCTGCCTGATCTGCATAACCGTCATCCACAACAGGACCGTTGTCGCTGGAAAGGATGATCAAGGTGTTTTCTCTTAGTCCCAGCCTGTCGAGTTCGTCGAGGATTTGTCCGACACTCCAGTCAAACTGCACGATAGCGTCGCCTCTCAATCCCATCGGGTTCTTGCCTCTGAAGCGGTCGTGCGGGAAGCGGGGAACATGTACGTCGTTTGTCGCGAAATACATGAAGAAGGGTTTATCTTTGTTTGCTTTGATGAAATCGAGGGCATGTGTCGTGATGGAATCTGCCAGGTTTTCATCTTTCCATAAAGCCTTGCCGCCGCCTTTCATATAACCGATACGTCCGATACCGTTTACGATAGCCATATCGTGACCGTGGCTGTGTTTCAGGTTATATAGAAGCTCCGGATGATCTTTTCCTAAGGGTTCGCCTTCGAAAGGTTTCTGATAACTTACTTCGATAGGAGCGGACGGGTCGTAGTTGGCCACTTTTCCGTTTTCGATGAATACACAGGGAACACGGTCGGCTGTCGCTGCCATGATATAGGAATAGTCGAATCCTAAATCACCTAATGCGGCAGGCAGAGGAGCGTTCCAGTCCTGTTCGGCAGTCTTGTCGCCCAGTCCCAGATGCCATTTACCCAGGGCAGCTGTTGTATAGCCTGCATTTTTGAACATATCGGCAATGGTATAGCGTTCCGGGCGGATAATCATTCCGGCATTACCGGCAGCGATGTCCGTACCGGGTCTGCGCCAGGCATATTCTCCGGTAAGCAGGGAATAACGGGATGGGGTACTGGTGGCCGCTGTTGCATGTGTGTTGGTAAAGCGGATACCACTGTCTGCCAGTTTGTTTACATTTGGCGTTTGTACGCGGGTTGCTCCATAGCATTCCAGGTCACCATAACCGAGGTCGTCGGCATAGATAAAAATGACATTCGGGGTCTTTGCCTCTTTCGCCTTTTGGGCATGAGAGGTGGAGGGGGAGAATAAGAAAGCTCCCAGTCCGAGACCGATCAATACGTTTGATTTCATAATATTTAAAGTATATATAAGTTTATGATATTTTTGTTTAGGAACTAAAGGTCTGCATTTTTTCTATATCCGCCTTGCTGTACGCTGTATTTTTAACGGATATTGTCTACTTTTTCAAGATTGCAGATAGAATTTCCTGTTGTATCTTAGGATGCTTAATCCTTGGGTCGTTGTATTGTTCCCCATATTCTTTCAAGTCAGCAGCTAACCGGGAAACGATTTCCTTGTAGGCCGGGTCCCGATAGCAGTTGACTAGTTCATCCGGATCTTTTTTCAGATCGGTGAGCCAGGGAACATCAGATGCATATTCGGAATAGGTCAGTTTATATTCCGGAGTTACTGCTGATATCCATTTCGTTCGCATCGCTGTAGCCGATTCATCCCAATCGCTTTTTATTTTAGGAGTAATTGCCCGCATAAAGACTATGTCTTTGTATTTTTCCGGAAGTTTCTCTCCTTTCCATAGAAGCGATAAATCACGACCATCATACTGTGTAGTAGGTCGTATATTACAGAAGCTCAGCAGGGAAGGAGTGAAATCGGTTACAGACATGACATTCTCTACCTTGATCCCCTGACGCATACCGGCCGGGTAACTGATGATAAACGGTACCCGTGAGGAATCATCAAGCGGAACGCCTTTATTGATCAGTCCGTGCTGGCGGCACATGTCTCCGTGGTCGGAGGTGAAGATAATGATTGTATTGTCCAGGATACCGGCACCTTTCAACGCATCCAGGATGCGCCCTACATTATCGTCGATACATTTAATCATTCCGAAATATTGAGCCATATCCTCGGGTTGGTCTGCTTTCAGGTTATTTCCGTGTGACCAGGCGGGGCGTCCTGTCGTATCCGTTAGTGCTGTTGCCGGTTCTTTAAATCTGATCCGGCTATACATGGTGTCATATGGTGGCCTTACCAGATTGGCGCTATGCGGGTCCGGGAAACAGAGCATGCAGCAGAACGGTCCTTCCTTATGCCGGTTGATGAACTCAATAGCCTGCGTGGTGAAATAGTCGGTAGGGAATGTCTGTTCGTCCGTGCTTTTCACATCTGCATCCTTTCTGAATGTCGGTCCTTCGGCTGTTTCCTCTATTTTTTTCCAGTGGCCGCGGTTATACATATAACGGTTGTCTGAAAAACCGAAGTCCCGCCTGGGATGCCATTCGGGGCGTCCTTTGCCATTGAGATGTAATTTACCGATGTATCCGGTAGCATAACCGTTCTGTCGCAGTGATTCTCCGAATGTTACGGCTGCATCAGACAGTACCATGTCGTTTGTCCATACCCCGTTATTCTGCGGATAAAGTCCGCTCATGAAAGATGCCCGGCTGGGGGAACTGACCGGAGACGTTGCATAACATCGCGTAAATAATACCCCCTGATGTGCCAGACGATCGATATGGGGTGTTTCAACGACAGCTTCTTTTCCCCAGGGGAAAGCTTGCTCATTTTGCAGGCATTCCCGGTAACATCCCAGCGTACGGAAATTGTGCTCGTCGGTATGGATGATAACAATATTGGGTTGTTGTGTTTGGGAAAAACCTCCGGAAACGATAACAGATAATAAGGATGCAGGTAAGATTACTTTATTTATTTTATGTTTCATGATATCGTTGTTCAGGTAATGTTTAATCAAAAGCAGAAATAAAAACAGAGATACCGAAAGTATTGTAAGCAACCGGTATCTCTGTTGTGTTATTAAACCGACTATCTTAAATTTGGATTGATATTCTTTTCAGATAGTGGAATAGGCCAACGTTCTTGTCCGGTTTTGAAATTACGTTTGTCAACATACCAACGATTATACGGATCAGGCTGTCCATCTTTCTTTTTCATTAGTTCCTGATTCGAAATATAGAATGGCGATCCGTAAATATCCAGATTCAGACGTTCTTCGGCAATCCCCCAGCGGTATAAATCCCAGAGGCGAAGTCCTTCAAAAGCAAATTCGATCATACGTTCTTTTTGTATGATTTTACGTAATTTATCCGGATTGGTTTCTGTAATGCCAGGCATGCCCACTCGTCCTCGTACTGCATTTATCGTCTGATCCAAAAGAGTTTGTGTGATCGGTGTGCCTGCTTCCATCTCTGCTTCCAGATACATCATCAGTACATCTGCATAGCGGGCAAGAGGTACATTATTTCCGTATTTGGTTATATCGCCATTCCAGCTTTCGTCGAAATATTTGCGTAGAAGGAAACCAGTCTGGGTTGTCTGTCCCGGACCGATTTTATCAGCGGCAGTTGTTTCCGGATTACAATTGTAGATGGTTCCCCTGAAGGTTGCTCCGTCATAGTAGATTGTATAGTCCAGACGTGGGTCCCTGTTTTCTCCGAAATTATTTTTATTGAAACGTGGGTCATCATAACTGAATGGCGTTCCGTCCAGAAAATCATAAGCCTCGAATAACGTACTGGAAGCATTTACCAAACACCATCCTCCGTCTTTTATCGGATAGGCATGCTGAGGTAACCCATGTCCTGCCAGGTCATCTACAAACTGTGTTGCGTAAATATGTTCGGAACTGTTAATCGCCCCTGGGTAGAATAGCTTCTGATAATCAGGATCTAATTTATTGTCTCCCCAATCGATGATCTTTTTACATGCTGCCGCTGCTTCTTTGTAATTTTGGGCAATCAGGTGTGTACGGGCCAGATAAACCAGTGCGGCCTGTGCTGTTGCACGTCCGCGTTCTGATGCCGGAAGGTCCTTATGATGCGGAAGAATGTCTGCAATTTCGGTTAATTCGTCTATTGCATATTGAAGAACTTCTGCACGAGAGGATTTGGTCACTGTATTAGCTTCTTCCAGGGTTAATACTGTTTTGATCAGCGGAACATCATAATAATAGGATGCCAGATAAAAATACTGTACCGCGCGAATGAAACGGGCTTCTGCTTTCATCCGTTCCATTTCCGGATTATCGGATCCTAGCTTGTCGATTCCTTCAATAAATCGGGCACAGGCACTGATGCGCCGATAAGGTTTCTGATACAGGTCATTAACCCATCCGTTGCTTTCATCTATTTGCCCGGATGTCAGTTTTCCCAGATTATTGTTGAATCCGCGGCGGTCGTATCCTATGTCACTGACTCCGTCTATTAATATTTTTGCGCTGTATGCCCACCAATCGGAAGCGCCGTAGTCCACTCCATAGGTGATACCGCCACGGTATAAACCGATGAGGGCAAGTTTTGTATTTTCTTCTTTGTCGAAGAATGTATCTTCGCTGAAGTTTGTCAGCGGATAACGGTCCAGTTCACAGGATGCTAAAGTCGCAAGAGCAACAAAGGCCATTATTGATTTCTTTATAATTGATTTCATGCTTTTTAGAATTTAAGATTCAAACCAAATGTGTAGTTCGTTAATACCGGATAGAAACGGTCGTCGGCATTGATTTCCGGGTCCCAGCCTTCCGGATAACTGTGGAATGTGAACGGGTTTTCCGTTGCTGCATAGAAGCGGACATTCTGGATAAAGGTATTCTTTAGAATAGACTTTGGTAAAGTATATCCTAACTGAATATTTTTTACACGCAGGTAAGAGGCGTTACGTATCCAGAAATCAGATTCTTGCGTATTGACACCGGTTGCATTTCCCAGATTTGCCAGACGTGGATATTTCGGGTAACGTGTAGGATTCTCCGGATCGAATGCTTCTTCCATTTGCCATTTCTGTATATTCCCTTCGCTCCATAAAGCCCAACCGGAAAAACCTCCAAGTTTGCCATTGACACCTGCTACTCCCTGTAGGAAAATATTCAGGTCGAAACCTTTGTAGGCAGCGTTCAGAGAAAGGCCGAATGTGTATTTCGGAATTTTTGATCCCAGGTAAACACGGTCGTAAGTGGCGTCTACTTTTCCGTCGGGTACGCCATCCGGTCCTGAAATATCTTGGTATCTGATATCTCCCGGTTTGGTGTTGGCTTTATTGGCTCCCATTGCTGACTGGTCAGTATGGGCAAAGTAGTCATCGATATCCTGTTGATTCAAAAATACACCGTCTGTTTTATATCCGTAGTACATATCGATCGGGTAACCGATGAAAAGATTAGAACCGTTACCTACCATTCCGTTTGCTTGTTCCACATTCCCCAATCCGAGTGTTTCTACTTTATTTTTGATGATGGAAAAGTTTCCGTTGATGCTGTAACTGAATTCACCGATGGTATTTCTGTGCCCAACTTCAAATTCCCAGCCGCGGTTAGACGCTTCTCCGGTATTTACTTCGCTCATTTGTAATCCAAAAGCGGAAGAGGCACTGGCGTTGGGTTTAAACAGGATGTCATACGTATATCTATAGAAGTAAGAGATATTGGCTGTCAGTAAACCGTTCCAAAGTACGGACTCGAAGCCTCCGTCTATAGTACGGGTTGTTTCCCATTTCAGTCGCGGATCTGTATACGTTTTCAGGGCTGCTCCCTGTTGAATGGTTCCTCCTAACGGGTAGTTAAAATCGTTACCTAATTCATAGACTGACTGGTAAGCATAATTACCGATGTTATTATTACCTAAGATACCGGCAGATGCTTTCAGTTTCAAATTGTTGATAAAGCTTAATTTTTCGTTCTCTTTAAAGAAGCTCTCTTCAGAAATTCTCCAACCGATAGCGGCGGAGGGGAAAAAAGCATAACGTGAACTGGATGGGAAACGTGATGAACCGTCGTAACGCATGGTTACTTCACCCAGATAGCGTTCTGCATAATTGTACTGTGCACGTCCGAAGAATGATTGGATGACCCAGTCGTAACCTCCGCCTGCATTTGTCTGGTTATCGGGTGAACCGACTGTCAGATAGGGATATTCATTACTTGGGAGATTGTCTCGACGGCCTTCCAGGTCGCGTGCAGATTCTTCTTCCCATGAATAACCGGCCAAAATACCTATATTATGTACATTGTTAAATGTCTTTGAGTAATCGACTGTTGCCTGGAATGATTTATAATTTGTATTGGTATTCTTTTCTTTTAAGTAAGAAGGACCTAATACTTTTGTAGCGCTGTTAATGGTAACCGGCAGGGAGGCACGGAATTTTTTATCTTGTGCATTTGTGAAATTATAGGCACCGATAGCAGAGAGGGTAAGTCCTTCGATCGGTTTGTAATCGAGACGCACATTTGAATTGATACGTAAAGTCGGTTTTTCCTGGAATGATTCGGATGCTAACCAGGCTTTGGGGGTTCCGAAATTTTTTACGCCCGGTCCCCATGTACCGTCACTTAATACTGAAGGACGGAATCCGGGGAAGCGTAGCCCCTGGCTGATCAGTGACATCATTCCATAATCGCCGTCAATAGCACCGGCGGTTCCCGGTTCTTTCGTTTTAGCATTGTCACCTCTCAAACGGATTGTCAGTTTCAATTTATCCGATAAATTGGAAGTCAGGTTGACACGTGCCGTATAGCGTGAGTAATTGTTACCCGGCACAATTCCGTTCTGATTAAGATAACCGAAAGAGGCAAAATATTGACTCCGGTCGTTACCACCGTTTAAAGACAAATCGTGTCCGGTCTGTAGTCCGTTACCTGAAAAAATATCATCGACGAACTTCTCGTTGGCCCATACATCCGGCTGACTGCCCGTGCGCATCGCCTGAATTTCTTCATCCGTGAAACGTGTAATACCATCTGCCTGATTCAATAGACGTGCATAATCCCAACTGTCTACATATTTAGGCAATGCTGTAGCTCGGTTGAATCCTACATAACCGTTGTAGGACACGGATACTTTGGACTCTTTACCCATTTTGGTTGTAACCAAAACAACCCCATTGGCAGCACGGGACCCATAGATGGCAGCAGTGGATGCATCTTTTAATATGGAGATGCTCTCGATATCATTAGGATTGATATCTGTCATATTGCCTGGTATCCCGTCGATCAATATCAGTGCATTTGCTTTGTCTGCGTTATTATCACTACTGAATGAACCTACACCGCGTACACGAATTGTTCCTGTATTTTCTCCTGGGCGCCCTCCTGGTTGCGTGATCGTAACTCCCGGCATCTGACCGGTCAGGGCTGATACTACTGATGAAGTCGCTCTGTTTTCCAATTGTTTGGAATCGACTGAGGCAATAGAACCGATAACATTTACTTTTTTTGCTGTACCATATCCTACGACAACGACTTCGTCAAGAGCTTGTGAGTCTTCGATTAATTGTATGGCATAGTTTGTTTTTTCATCTACGGGAATATCCTTGGACAAGTATCCGATATAAGAAATCTGCAAAGTACTGCCTTTAGGAACCTCCAGAGAAAATTTACCGTCCAGGTCTGTGATTGTACCATTTGTTGTTCCTTGTTCAACAACATTCGCCCCGATAACGGGTTGTCCGGTAGCATCTGTTATGATACCATTGACTTTTTTGTTTTCTTGTTGTTTTTGTTGTTGTTTCTTTTCCGGAACAATTATGATATGTTTTCCTTCAAGACGATAGGAGAATCCGCTGTCTTTGAGCAACTCTGTTATAACAGAGGACAGGATTTTATCATTAAAATCCTGATTGATAACTTTATTGATATTTAATTTCGTCTGATTATAAGCGATACTGAGGCCCGTTTGTTTTTCAATTTCTTCGAATACGCTTAACAATGTTTTATTTTTGGCTGCTATTGATATTCGCTGGCTTTGTCCCCAGGCTATGTTTATCGTGAATAAACTTAATAATGTAAATATTAATAATTTACGTAATTTTAAGAGCGAGTGTGTGCTCTTATGGTAGTTTAATTTCATACTTTTGTACATTAAATCAATGATTACTAAATTTAAGATCTCTATGTTTTTTAATGGATTATTGATTTCGGGGGTCCGGAAAAGGTGTCGCAATTTTCTCCGGTCCCTTTTTTCTTTTTATTTTACTCCTTTCTTATTAAGTGAATAAATGGTGATTGTGTTGCCGTCTATCTCATAAGCCAATCCGCTGACAGTCATTGTAAGAACTTTCATGATCGTGTTTATGTCGGCATGTTGCCGGAATTTTATAGTGTATAAATCCGAAGTAAACAGACGCGGATTTATAACAAAGTCAACAACATATTTTCGTTGAATTGTAGCCAGTATCTCTTTGAGCGGTTGGTTGATAAAGTTGAGTTCTCCCTTCGTCCAGCCTGAGTAGTTTGCTGCATTGATTTTCCGCTTTTCGAATACCCCTGTTTTATGATTGTATTCCAGTTGTTCGTTTGGGGATAGAATGAAAGAGTCTTCACCTCCTGCTATTTTATCCACTTTGACAGCCCCGTTTTCCAGTGTTGTCGTAATTTTATCACTTTCGGAATAGGCTTGCACGTTGAATTTTGTGCCCAGAGCCTGAACTTTCAGATAACTTGTGCTGACGATAAAAGGATGTTCCTTATCTTTTTTTACGGTGAAGTTGGCCTCTCCCGTCAGATAGAGTGTGCGGGTATCTCCTTTGAATTTTTTAGGATAGATCAGAATACTTCCGGAGTTGATGTTTACTGTGGAACCGTCGGGCAGGATTATTTCCTGATTTTCTCCTTCCGGAACGAAACATTGTATCAATTCGGGATTATATGTGTTCTGTTTGATATATAGATAGGAACCGGCTATTGATAGCAAAGGAATGATCAATATCGCAGCGATTCGCAATAATTTATGAACAAGGTTATATTGCTTGGACGGAGATTGATTTTCTCTGATCTTTCTCTGTGTTGTTTTCAGTGAATGATAAGTCTCTGCATTTGCTCCTGTCGGATATTCGTTCCATATGGAAAGAAGAGCCTCTTCTTTTTCTTTCTGATTGGAAGGGTGAACCAGCCATTGCCATACTTTGGTCCGGAGTGCCGGATCAAATGTATGGTTGACCAGATTATATAGTATTTTAGATGCTTTTGACATGCGTATATATTTCCTGTTTTGTATATATGATACGTGAGACAGGAAGTACACACAGTCAAAAATGAACTTTTTTTAAAAAAAATGTAAGAATAAAGAATCCGATTATTTTTCGGATGTCTGCCAGTGCCAGCGTCAGGTGATTTTCGACTGTCCGTTTACTGATAGACATGCGTGCTGCAATCTCATCATTGGATAATCCGTCCACACGGCTCATCCGGTAGATTTGTTTTCGTTGGGGCGGCATCTTTTCAACGGCGACAGAAATAAGAAATTCCAGTTCTTTGGCATATAACTCTTCTTCTATGCTGTCATTGTCTGTGGAGGTAAACGAAGCATTGTTGGTTTGTTGTTCCTGGTAGTCCCTGAATAACAGGGAACGTTCGATATGTCGGAATACCGTATTTTTGGCAATGCGATACAGGTAGGCGTTCAGATTCTCGATCTCTTTCAATCTATCCCTGTTCTGCCACATGGATACGAATATATCCTGGGAAATATCTTCCGCTTCTTCCTCGTTTTGCAGGATACCGCTTATGAATCCTTTAATACGTGGAAAATAATGCAGGAACAATGACTCGAATGCCTGTTCATCGCCCCTGCTGACTGCCTCTATGTATCCCTTTTCGGTGGCGAAATCCATTAATAGGTAGATTTATTGTCTCTTTATGTGGATACAAAGATAAAGATCGTTTGCCATTAAAAAGAAAAAAAAGTATAAAACTACTATCTTTTGAGTTTAGAAAGCAAACTTCAGGTTTTCCGGTGGTGTACTGGATTCCGACATCAATTGATTAAATTTCTCAACAATATCCGGGTGTTTGTCTGCTACATCGTGTAATTCCTGAATGTCGTTTTCCAGGTCATACAGCTCCATTCTCGTATTTCCTTTGCGGATATCTGTAATGATCCCTTTCCAGTTCCCCATGCGGATCGCTTTGTTCCCTATTTGTGGGTCAGGATATTCCCAGTAAAGATATGCATGCTGTTTCTGTTTGTCTTTTTCTCCGAGTAGTGCCGGCAGGAAACTGATTCCGTCGGTGGGAGGACATTCGATGGAAACGATATCTGCCAGTGTCGGCATTACATCCTGAAATGCACAGATATGGTCGGATTCTGTTCCGGCTTTGATCTTTCCAGGCCAGGAGACGATAGCCGGTACGCGTATTCCTCCTTCGTGGACGAAACATTTCCCCCATCCGTATTCCGATTTGAATAATCCGCCGCTGTTGAACCAGGGGGAGTCGCTGCCGCCGTTGAACGTCGGTCCGTTGTCGGAAGTGAAAATGATCAGGGTATTTTCATACAATCCTTCCTGTTTCAATTTGTCGACCAGTTTTCCGACCTGTTCGTCAAAATAACTGATCATTGCTGCATAGGTAGCGTGCGGATAACGGCATGGCATATACCCTTTGTTGCCGGTATAGGGCTTTTCATCTCCGAATTTATCGACATAATAGTTGACCCAGCGTTCCGGAGCCTGTAAGGATACATGCGGAAGAGGCGTTGTCCAAAGCAGGAAGAACGGTTGTTCCTTATTCTGGTCGACAAAATGAATCATTTCGTCGAAGATGAGGTCGTTGGCATATTCATTCTGGGTAAATTTCCGGTAACTGGCTTCATCGTACGGATCCGCTCCTTCATCCAGTTTGGTCAGATGAGGGTCCCGTACTTTGTTATCGAGATATATGCGTTGATCGTTTTTCCATAAGAACGGAGGGTAATAGGTATGTGCCTGCCTCTGGCAGTTATATCCGTAAAACTGGTCGAAACCCTGTTTGCCGGGGACACCTTCCGAACCGGGATAACCTAATCCCCATTTTCCGAAACAACCGGTCGTATATCCGGCATTCTGCATCATCCGGCCGATTGTCATGGTACCGGATTTTAACGGATATTGCCCTTCCAATTCCGGATGGACGTACATCGAGTCGTGGCTGTTGATCGCTCCACGTGAGGCTATTTCATCATTCGCCCTGATCTGCGTGTGTCCGGAATGTAATCCGGTCAACAGTACACAGCGGGCCGGAGCGGAAACGGGCGATCCGGTATAATGTTGGGTCAGTTTGATTCCGTTGTTTCTCAGACGGTCGATATTCGGGGTTTCTATTTTTTGCTGGCCGTAACATTGCAGGTCGCCATAGCCCATATCGTCCATCAGTATATATATAATGTTAAGTTTGCTCTTTTCTTTCTGGCAGGAAGACAGACCTGCAATACAGAAAAGCCCTACTAATAAATTCGTTTTTTTCATCTTTTTGTACTTTAATTAGTCCCAACTGAAATCGTCGGTTACTTCGCTTTTTAATCCTGGTCCGAACATATATCCTTGTTTTTCAAACCATTCTTTTTTGTCTTTTACCTTTTGGTAAAACAGTTCGAAACTCTCCGGTTCGCTCCGGCTCCACATTTGTTCGGCGATAGCCAGAATGCGGGGAAACAGCCTTCGGTCGATCATATTTTCTGTTACCCTGTAATCGGTCCAGAGGGCACAACTCATTCCTAACAAGAGAGGCGAATCTTCTTTTCTATAAGACGGGTTGGCGGTATATACATCTTTGATATCGAATGTACGCGCCGCCTCATATCCTTTCCAGGGAGTGACAGGGAAATTCAGGTAGGTATAATAATTGGTTCCGCAGATAACAGGAAGATTTCTTTTGAGTGCTTCTTTGAATGCGGTGTCTTTATGTCCCCGCCAGTTCCACCAGTGGATCACTACGTTATCAGGTAACGCATAACCATTCTGATAAACGACATCTCCCCAAAAGATTGCTTTTCTTCCTTTGTTTTTCAGATAGTTGGCCATCTGTGCTGAGAACCAGAGCTGAAGATCGTGGCTGTCTTTCAAACCGTGTTCTTTGATACATTGCCCGCAATCGGGACATGTATCCCAGTTCCCTTTGGGGGCTTCATCACCTCCCAGATGAATATATTCGGAGGGGAACAGTTCGCAGACTTCATCGAGTACATTCTTCAGAAAGTCCAGTGTATGTGTTTTGCCGGCACAGAAGATATTTTGTGTAAAGCCGTTTTCGGGAACCTGTATGGTGTCGCCGAAGCAGCCTAGTTCCGGGTAAGCGACCAGAGCGGCTTCCGCATGTCCCGGCATATCGATTTCCGGGATAACCGTGATACAACGTTCGGCGGCATATCTGACAATCTCTTTGATCTCTTCCTGTGAATAGAAACCCTGTTGTTCCGGGCCTTTGCCGACAAAAGCGCCCACTTCGGTAAGGCGCGGATATTGTTTGATTTCAATGCGCCATCCGAGGCCCTCCGTCAGATGCCAGTGGAAATAGTTCATTTTTAGCAGGGCTGCCATGTCGATATATTTCTTTATGGTCGAAACTTTCTGATATTGGCGGCCGGAGTCGAGCAGGAAACTTCTGAAACCGACACGCGGCCTGTCTTCTATTTTCAGGCAGGGGATGATCCATGTCCCGTTCTGATCGGAGGCCAATTGCTTTAATGTCTGCCGGGCATAAAAGAAACCCGCATCGCCGGATGCTTCTATTTCGATACCGTTTTCTGTTACCTGTAGCCGGTATGCTTCAGAAGGTAATGCCGTATTCGTAGTCTGGCGGATATCGGCTTGTAGGTTTTTTGTGCGAAATTCTCCGTTACCTTGCACGACTGTTTCCGGTGCAGGGATTACTGTTTGTGCCGTCAGGAAAAAAGAAGAAAGCAAGAGAATAATAATACTTACATATTTCATGATATATACGAGCTAAAATAAAGAAGATGCATCAAAAGTTCGTTTTGTCATGGAGGACAAGTCTCGATTTTTGATACATCCTCTTTGTTTGTGATTAATTAAACTATTCCCAACCCGGATTCTGTTTGATATTCGGATTTAATACCATCTGATTCAATGGTATCGGGTAAAGATAATAATAATCCGGCCATAATTTATTCGGATCCGGATGGAATTCCAGATAACCTTCATCCGCACCTCCGTCGATGGTCACAGCCGTACCTGCCGGGAAGTCTGATTTCCGGACATATTGCCCGAGTTTTTTCTTCATGGCATAATGACATTTCTTCCATCTTCTGAGGTCGTCGAAACGGAAATTTTCTGAAAACAGTTCGATACGTCTTTCCCTGCGTACTTCCCATAAGAGAGGAGATACGGCATAATCGCCTGCATATCTCGAATCACCCAAATCCCGCTTCGGATCAAAACTTTCATTGATCTGCGATACAATCATCGAAGGAACATTTGCCCGTGAACGTATTTTGTTGATGGTCATGTCAGCAACGGACTGGCTGAATTCTCCCAGTTCAACCATTGCTTCGGCATAATTCAGCATCACTTCTTCTACCCTGAATATCGGCATGTCGGTCTCTTCATTCCGTTGAGAACCCATGCTCAGATAAGTATTGAAATATTTCCAGTTATTATATCCGAATGCCGATTTGTACCAGGGTTGCCCGTTCAGGAAGAAATCGTAGTGGGGATTTTCTCCTAAGATACCGCCATCGTATCCTTGTCTGAACGGCAGTGTTTTCTGACGTTCGGCCGGAACGATCAGATTGATACTGTCAATAAAACTACGGTCTTTCGGATTGTCCGTAAACTTCCATTTGTTATCCCAGGCCGTTGTCGATTCCGAACGGTCGACTACATAAGGCGGAGTAACGTGCAGCCATAAACGGTGGTCCCTGTTGCTGAATTCGTCGTACATATCCTTGTCACCCAGGAATATCTGACTTGTCCAGCGCGGTTTGCCGTCCGAACATAAATAGCTGTCCACCATGTCGCGGGTTACATTATAGAATGACTGAGCCGTGGTTCCACCGATGCTGGTAGCATGTACAACATTGGCATCATTGGCATACGCTTTGTAAAGGATGATTCCGGTCATACCATTTAACGACAATGAATTGAACAGGTCGTCGTAGTTGCTGTGAACGTTCGGATATACCTTCAATACTTCTTCGGAAGCCCGCTTACATTCCCGCAGGAACTTTTCAGCATCCTGTAGTCCGTGATATTTTCTCCAGGTTCCTTCGAACAGGCAGAAGCGGGAAAGTAATGTCTGTACCACCACGCGGTTGATTGTGTTGGCTCCATCGCCATCCTGATTGATGTTCTGTTCTGCATACTGAAGGTCTTCCAGGATATGATTGGCAATGACATCTCTGGAGTCTCTTTCCCCATAAATGATATCCGTTTCATCGTCTGCCAGTACATGGTCGATCCAGGGAACACCGCCGTAAGCGGAAAGTAAGGTCAGATATCGGTAGGAACGGAAGAAGTAACCGACACTGCGCCAGTGGTTTCTTTCCGTTTCAGTCATATCCGACGTCTCGATATGGTCGAGCATGAGGTTTGTCCGGCGGATGAATGAATATTGTGCCCATGGTGTATTGTCTGTTTTTGACGGGGGAACGACAATTCCCCTGATCCAATCGGTTTCGCCTGACCCCCGTGTGGAGTTATAGGAGATATTGTCCGTGTTGGTTTCTCCGTAACCGAGTGCCGGGAATGTTTCATACAAACCCCATGCATATGTTTTGAAATTGTCGTATGATTTGAATACGGTTTCTGCAGTGGGACTGCCCAGCGGGTATCTTTCCAGGAAATCGTTATTCATGCAGCCGGAAAATCCGAAAATGACGAGTAGTCCGAATAATATTTTGAATGTCTTCATGATCGTATGTTTTAATTTAGAAAGTAACATTTATACCCAGTGAATATTTTTTCATGAAAGGATATTCCCAGGCTCCTTTTGAAAGCATATCCGATTCCATTCCTTCTGGCAGATGGTCCCAGGTATGCAGATTTTCACCACTGACAAATACCCGGATATTATCCATATAGATCTTTTGACAGATATTTTTGGGTAATGAATAAGACAGAGTAATGTTCTGTATTTTCAGGTAAGCGGCATTTGCCAGATATTTGGTTTGCACTTTCTGGTTGAATTTCGTATTCGTTTCATTCTGCGGATACACCCTCGGATAGAAGGCATCCGGATTATCCGGAGTCCAGAAGTCGAGTGTTTCCTTGAATAAACTACCCCAGCTTCCGTTCGGCCATGCCATCTGGTCGGTACGCCAGTAGTCGCGTTTTCCTACCCCGCGTAAAAAGATAGACAGGTCGAAACCTTTGTAACTGACTCCGGCTGTGATGCCGTATTGGTAACGGGGAGTATTGTTGCCTATGATGCGCTGGTCGCCCGGATTGTGAATAGTGTTGTCGCCTTCGAAAATAAATTCGGTGTCATCGTCGAAGTTCTTGTAAAGAATATCACCCGGATATACAGTTCCTGCTCCCTTGAACATCGGAATACCCGGTTTCAGGGTTCCGTCTGCGTTGAAATCGTCCGTCGTATAGAAACGGTCGGTTACGTACCCCCATATTTCACCCAGCTTCATGCCTTTCCGGTAAAGGTCTTTTCCGAACAGGCCGGCTTCGTTGTCGTATTTGGTGATTTCGGATTGCGAGTCATACAGGTTGAAACCTACCCGGTAGCCTACATCGCCTATCCGGTCATGCCAGTTGATCTTCAGTTCCCAGCCGTATGTTTTCAGGTCTGCGGCATTTTGTTTTGCAGCACTGGCACCGACTACTCCCGGCAATTCCATTCCCGGAGCCAGCATACCTTTGGTATCACGACGGTACCAGTCGAATGTGGTATTCAGCTTGTTGTTGAACAGGTCCAGGTCGAAACCGAAGTCTAGTGTATAGACTTTTTCCCATCCAAAGCTGCTGCTGACCATGGCCGGAGCTCCCAGTGTCGTAACCTTTTGCCCGTCCACCAACCAATTGGAAAGGTAAACGTTCATATCCGGGATATAAGGATAATTATCGGGTGTATTGTCGGATTTTAAGATGACCTGGTTCCCGATGGAACCCCAGGATGCCCTGAGTTTCAGGTTGGAGAGCCATTCGTTTGTCGTTTTCATGAAATTTTCTTCCGAAATACGCCAACCGGCGGAGAAAGAGGGGAAGAAACCGAACCGGCTGTTTTTGGGGAAACGGGAAGTTCCGTCGTAACGTCCGTTGGCTTCCAACAGGTATTTGCCGGCATAGCTGTAATTCACGCGATAGAATAATCCGCGGATGGCAAATTCCTCGAACGCGTCATTCGTAATCGGAGTACCCGTCGATAAGGATAACGAAGGCAGTGAACCGACCACTACATCCGTACGATAAGAATATTGGGATTCGGTATGGCTCGACTCCTGATTGTATCCTCCCATCACCGAAATATCATGTTTACCGAATGTCATATCGTAATTGGCGAATAAGTTGACGGCATTATAATCCGTATATTTGGAAGTGACCGCATAGCTGGAGTTCTCCGTGCTGTTCAGTACCCCGGTAAAGTTCATTCCTATATACTGATATTTGTTCTTATAGAATTTATTTTGCTCGGTTGTCCGGTTGTAAGTGTATTCTCCGGTTATCTTAAGACCTTTCAGCGGACTCAGGATGATTCGTCCCAATGCTCTTAGGTCATTTCTTTTGATTCTCCGGGGATCGCCGTAACGGATATAAGTGGCGGGAGACTCAGCCGGATAGACTGTCCCGTTTTCCTCATAATCTTCATTATTCTGATAAGACGGTAAATTCATGGCGGCTACCCATACAGTATTACGTCCTCCTGCCTCTACTTTTTTCTGTTTGGAATTACCATATTTCAAGTCGAGTTGGGTTGTCAGCCAGGAATTGACATCTACTCCCATAAATGTAGAGAGGTTGAGTCGGTCATAGCTGTCTTTATCCGTAATCAGGATACCGTCTTCTCCGGTATAGCCGACGCCGATGCGATAGACTGTCTTCTCACTACCGCCGGAAACCGACATGCTGTGGTTCTGCATGAATCCGAAATTATCTGTCATATCGTCGAACATATTCCGTTCTTTCATCAGAAATAGATTGCCGTTTTCGTCAAAGATATATCCGTTCGGATATTTTCCCGGGTTACTCTGGTAGTCACGTATGTATCCTTCCCACTGGGTGATGTTTTTGCCATCTACATAGGTGTCGTTGGGCCAACCCATTTCTTTGTAGGCCAGGACCGATTCCAGCGGATTGGCTTTCTGAGGTAACTCCAGCGGCTTGGAGAACGATATATTATTGTTGTAATTGAATTTCGGAGCGGAATCTTTTTTTCCCTGCTTCGTGGTGATCAGGATAACACCGAAGGCGGCTCTTGCCCCGTAGATGGCTGCCGAAGCGGCATCTTTTAATATGGAGACCGATTCGATTTCCTGTGGATCGATCATATTGATATCCATCGGAACGTTGTTCACCAGTACGAGAGGCGTACCTCCATTGATAGATGTCGTACCACGGATATTATAACTCATTGCGTCACCAGGCGTACCGGTTTCCGATCCGATCTGTAATCCGGGTGTCGTCCCTTGCAAAGCCTGTGCTATGTTAGGGACCGGACGGTCTCCCAATGTTTCCGATAAATTGACGGAAGCAACAGCTCCGGTCAGGTTGACTTTCTTCTGGGTTCCGAAACCGACCACTACGACTTCGTCCAATAACTGAGTGTCTTCTTTTAAAGTGACAGTAATGTCTTTTTGTCCCTTCAGATGAATGTCTTGCGAAATGTATCCGATGAAAGATACTGTCAGGGTAGCATCCTGGGGAGCGTCCAGGATAAATTGTCCGTTCAGGTCTGTGATCGTTCCGTTGTTCGTTTTCTTGTCGATCACGTTGGCTCCGATGACAGGCATTCCTGTTTCGTCGATCACTTTACCGGTGATTTTTCCTTCCTGCGGCATTTTATCGGCCAGCAGGACGATCTTATAATTCTCTATCCGATAACTGCCAGGCGCAAGCAACTGATTTAACACCTCTTTGATGCTGGCCTCTTTGAGATTCAGACTGACCTGTCTGTTCATGTCGATCTCTGAGTTGTTGAGGAAGAAGACAAAAGGTGTTTTCTCTTCGATCACTTTGATTGCTTCACTCAGTTTCACATGGGTTAATTCCAAGCTTATTTTCGTATTTTGTGCATAACCGTTTATTGCGTAAAGCTGAAAAAAGCAAAAGCCTATAAATAATAGTATTAGCTTCATTTTTCTGAATGAATTAATGTTAAGAAAGGAAATAGCATTCCTTTCTATGGAAATTTTTTTCATACATTTGTACTGTTTTAAATTTAACTTATTGCTCTCATCTTCTTATTTTTGAGAACAGTTTGTTTCACATTACCGGGCAAATGTTACCAGCATTTGCCTGGATTGTTTTTAGACTCTCCGGTTTCTTATCCCATAGGCATTCTGTTTTTATGGTTCGTATTATTTAGGTTTCACATAGATTACATCATCTTTGATCGAATAACGAATAGGTGCGATCATTTCCAGCAACTTGAATATTTCGTCAGGCGATTCTTTCCGGATCGTCAGCGACAGGCGCTGGTCGACAGGAGTTCCCGGTTGGCAGACGAGTTCCATGCCGTACCATAGTTTAATCTTGTGTAAGATGACGGACAGTTTTTCGTTGTTGCATACCAGCTTTTCGTTGATCCATAATATATATTCGGAGGCATCGACCTGCCTTATTTCATGAACGCCGGTCTCTTTATCCAGGATGATCCGTTGGTTGGGTTTCAAGAGGATGCTGTTCGGATTATTCGGCAGCTGTATTTCAACCTTTCCGGTGAGCAGGGTGGTTTCGCTGTTCATTTTATCCGAGTAATCCTTTACGTCGAAGTTTGTGCCCAGTACATTGACTGTCATTTGATTGGTCTCGACGAAAAACGGTGCCTGTTCGTTCTTCCTTACTTCGAAATAACCTTCTCCTTCCAGTTTGACTTTTCTGTATTTGTCGGAAAACTTTTCCGGATAAGTCAGCTTACTGTTCGTATTCAGCCAAGCGACGCTTCCGTCGGGCAGTGTAACGTAACCTTTGCTTCCCTTGCCCATGATGGCCTGGTTCATAATAACGGCTTCTTTCTCTATGTAAACGATATCCGGAGTGTTTCTACCTATATAATATCCTCCGATCGAACAAATCAGGAGAATGGCAATGGAGGCGGCAATACGTAAAAACGGGCGTATAGAACGTTTAGACGAACGGCTGTTTTGTTCGTTACGGCGGACGCTCTCTTCAAATATCCGGAAAGCGTTTTCTGTGTAACCCGGCGCATGTACCGGAGTCTTTCCAGATGCCAGCCAGATATCCCGTAAGTCGATGAATGTCTTTTTATTCGCATCGCTTTCCCGTAACCAGGCGAGAAGACGTTCTTTTTCCTCCTTGCCGGCTGTTCTTTGTAAATATTTTAATATGATGTCGTTCATCCTTATTTTGTATCCCTTTCGGTAATTATTCGGTTACTCTTCTATACTTATCACAAAACAAAACCGTTTAACCCTACCTCAATGAGAAAAAAAAGATTATTTTTACGCAAATATTTTGTGAACCGGAGATACAGTAATGATAACCATCAGTGATAATAAGTTTAACGAAAGGGGTAGTAGATTGGGTGAATTTGTTTTATTTCAGAAGCTTTTTGAGGATTATTTTCGCTCTTTGGTCACGTACTCGTATCGGTATGTGAACGACTGGTCGGTGGGTGAAGATATTGTACAGGATGTGTTTATGGCTCTTTGGATCAATCGGGATAAAATTGATTTTGAGGAACCGATAAAACCCTACTTGTATCGGGCTACCTATAACAGATCGATTAACTACCTTAATTCCGTGTCGGTTCAGCGACGTGTAGATCATGCCGATATGCTGGATGAACTGATTGATCGGGAGATACTGTCGTATAACCAGCATGACAATCTGCTACTGAAAGAGATAGAAGAGGAGATAACCTCTTTTGTCGGTACGCTTCCCGAACAGCGTAAAAGGGTTTTTCTGTTGAGCCGCGAAGAAAATCTAAAGAACAAAGAAATCGCACTTCGTCTGAATATCAGTGAGAAGGCGGTAGAAAAGCATATAACCAAAGCCTTATCCGATATCCGTACCCACCTGACAGAAACCGGCCTGATGTCCGGCCTGATTTGTTTCTTACTGAACCAACACTGATTGTATCCCACCATAGGGAAGCTTTATTATTCAGGTTAAATGCCACATTTGTGATGCAATTGTCTTGTATTTAAATAATAAAGCGTATTTTTGTTAAAACGATATATATTATGAATAAAGACTTTGATTACAATTTACTGCCGTATAAATTTGCTCATTGTATGAACGGACAATGCAAACAAGCTGATAAGTGCCTTCGTAGCAGGGCAGCTCAGCATATACCGATCGAACGTAAGACTGTTACCTTTGTTAATCCTGCGCACACGAATCCTGCCAATGAAGATTGTCCCTACTTTAAGGCTGACCAGTTGCAGCAATTTGCCTTGGGAATGACGCATTTACTGGCGTATATTCCACATAATGACGCAATTGCTATCAAACGACAGATGTTGACCTATTTCGGACGAACGCATTTTTACCGGCTTTGGCGTAAGGAGCGTCTTTTTAGTCCCGAGCAACAGGAGTATGTCCGGCAATTGTTTCTTGAAAGAGGTCTTCAGGAAGCTCCCGTATTCGATGAATATGTAGAGCAATATGAATGGTAAAAGGATATAAGCCGGATTTTGTTTCTCCCTAATGAAACAGTTGTTTCTATGTAATGGAACAAGTGTTTCATTAGGGAGAAACAAATAATAATAAGCAATTGAATTCGTAGTCCGTATAATATATCCAAAACAGGATGCTGAGGCAAAAGAACATTGATGCTTCTTTTAAAAAAGGTAAAACATAATTTAGGACTTAGAATAATAAAAGTAGAGAAAACTCAAATAGACTCAATTGGGCTAATTGCTATTTTTAATTGGATGTTAACTTTGCTACATGTAAAAGTCTCTTATTAATCTTAATACCATTAAAAAATGAAAACTTTAGGTAAACTTAAATTACATGAATTCAGAAAGGCTGAATTAGAGAAACGTGAACTGAATGCTTTGAAAGGTGCTTGTAATTGTAAATGTCTTTGTATAAGCAGCGATAAACAGGAGTATATTCTCAGTAATTCCAGTCTGAATGATGCAAGTGCATATTAATATTTTTCTCTAAAGCTTTTGCTTTAGCCAGATTCACATTGGTCAATGAAGCGTTTAAATGGATATGTAGTTTGTTCAAATCTCGACTTTGACAGTCTGTCAGTCCTATAAATTGTTTTGCATCGCGAAAGCAAAATTCGACTTGAAAACGAGTCTGGTAATAATCCAGCACGTCTATGTTTTTCATCTGCGTATCAGATGAAAAATATACTTTGCGTACATTCTTGTCTTTATTTTTTAGATGCATAATCGAATATTCCGTTTAAGGGGAACGGGAATGTACGATAGCCGAGAGTATTTGTCCCTATCCATCTTTCAATGGGATAATATCAAAACAATCTTCTTCGAGATGCTCCATCTCTATTTTCTCATCGTACAACTTGGGAGGTTATTTGCCACCGGTAATTTTTTCTTTGGTAAGATAACGAAAATAAGCATCATTCTCTTCTAAACTGAGTCTTGATGTCCTGAAATTAATTTCACCGGATGACAATTCTGTGGTTGTGCTGATGGATAACTAAAAAATGGAGTACAGATCACGAAGGTTACTTTATATCTTTGGGGGAGTCTATAATGATATGACTGGGCTAATTCGTTATAAATGTGTTGTTTGAGACTGTGTGGTAGTCTTTGTGCGTGTTGTGGAAGTAAAATATTATAATTTCTTGGACGCTATTTCTTGTTAAGATAAAATTAATCAGTAAATTGTACCCGAAACTTTGAAACAACACGTTTCTGTCGCTTAAATCTTGATTAATTATGAAATACGTGAAACTCTTTTTGTTGACTGTTGTGGTACTTTGTTCATTTAGTAATGAAAAAATACCCAAGATCGATTTACCTGCACACACTCCTAAACAGGCTGCGCAAATGAGTAAATTGTTCCGTAAAGTAAGGTATGTTCCTCTGGAAACGACAGATGATTGTTTACTTTCTTATATCCATGTGCAGAAGATACAAGATTATATACTTGCCTGGGATTACGATAGCTGTTGTTTGTTTAGTGCTAAAGATGGAAAATTTATACGGAGAATAGGGCATAAAGGCGATGATCCGGAAGCTGTCTTTTCATTTTATGAGAATTTTTATAATCCGTATGATGGGCTCCTCTATTTTCAGGGTGTTGAAGGGATTCGGGTTAAGTACGGGCTGGATGGTAAATATGTTGGTAAAATGAAAGTCCCGTTGTCGACAGGTGTCTCTCCTCAATTTGTAGTACCATTGGACTTAACGACTTTTTGTGCTTTTTTTGCGAATAGAAGTGGACGGGAGAAGAAAAGAATAGTTTTATTTGATCATAACGGAAATGTAAAAAAAGAGTTTCCTAATCATCATTTCGTAGAAACAAAAAGGTATATTCTTGATACGGGTGATGGGCTTACGTATAGATATAAAGATAATCTTTATTTTAAAGAAATGTTTATAGATACGGTTTATCAAGTTAGTCAAAATCAGTTGAAGGCTGAATATGTTTTAAATATAACATCCCGTTCTGTACCTTATAAAGAACGTTATGACAGACATAAGGAAGCGATATTACCTTATTTTATATATGAAAATGATGTAAATATAGCTTTTCGTTATCATATGAATGGAGTAGGACAACTATGTGTTTATGATAAGCAAGCAGGAGAAAGTTCTTACTATTTATGTGAAAATGGCCCGATTGATGATATCAACGATTTTATGCCTGTTTGGATATCTACGATTTGTGATGATGGAACTTGTCTGGGAGTTTTGAATGCTGGAGATATTTGCGATTATATAGATAAAAGTGGAATATCTTCCAATCCGAATCTCAATTTCCTGAAATCGATTTCGCCGGATGACAATCCGGTGGTGGTGTTTATGGAGAACTAGAATTGGTTATTATTAGCGAATGTAAAACTATTTGGTATATCGTACCCTGAAATTTAGAATTCTATGAATCGTGAACATCCATATCAATTATCCTGTATCGTCCCTATATATAATGTAGAGGAATATTTGGAAGAATGTCTGGAATCTTTATTAAAGACTCCACGGGTTAACATGGAAGTAATACTGGTAGACGATGGTTCTACAGATCTGTCCGGTGACATAGCTGATCGTTACGCTTTACGTGAACCTTTTATAAAAGTAATTCATCAATCTAATCAAGGATTGGCTGTTGCTCGTAATCGTGGTTTGGAGGTGGCAAATGGAGACTATGTCGTGTTTATCGATAGTGACGATTGGGTAGACCTGGAACAATTGAGTAAACTATATCAAAAAGCAGAAGAGGTGGCGGCAGATATGGTTTTGGGAACGGTTTTGTATGTGAATCCGGATGGAAATTTTTATTCTCCGTTTTTACCATTACCGGAATCCGTCACTAAGCAAGTGCTGTCTGGGAAGGATTGTTTTACGGAGTTGTTCCTGGCAAGTAAATTTGTGCCGATGGCTACTTCCTATTTGTATCGCCGTAGTTGGCTGGAAAATAACAATCTATACTTTGAGGATGTTCTCCATGAAGATGAATTGTGGAGTGTTGAGGCATTATGTTTGGCAGACCGGATTGTCTGTACGGAGTTCCCATTTTATTATTACAGGCAACGTACTGGTTCGATCATGAATACGCTGGATGCAGGGAAGAGACTGAACAACCTGCTGTATATTGCTAACCGATTACTTTGTTTTGCAGAACGTTTCGATGTGGCCGAGGAACGGATTATCTGGAGTTTACTTTATGCTAAATCTGCTCAATTATATAAATTAGCCTTTTGGCTATTGGATAAGAAACGTGATAGTCGTTTCCGGTTGGTTAGCCATTCTTTGTACCAAATCTATCATAAACATCGCCTGTTGGCAGCAGAAGTCCGTTCTCTTTGTCTGTCATGTTTTCGGACAGCTCACAAAAAATTGAAAAATTATCATTCCTGGCGTGTATCGGCAGAGGTGACCGGAGTTCCGAAGGTAATTCCAAATGAAGTAACGGTAATTCTTTTTCATAATCGTATGTGGGAAACTCCTTTGATATATCCCAAAGAGCAGGTTCCGGAAGGTGTATTGATAACTTCTGATCAAAAACATCTTGATCGGGCTGATGTAGTTGTATTTCATTTACCGACTTTGGATTTTGATTTGGAAGGAGATCTTGATAAGCCGGAGAAACAATGCTGGGTGGGGTGGACGTTAGAATGTGAAGAGAATTATCCTTTTATAAAAAGTACGGAGTTTATGGGATTGTTCGATTACTGGATGTCTTACCATCAGGGAGCGGATATAGTATACCCCTATTATGAAAAAGATTATCCGGTTCGTCTGCAACAGGCAGTTCTCCAATCGTTTGAATCGCTTGATGATGTTTGTATGATGGTTTCAAGTCCGTTTAATCAGAGTGGAAGGCAGGAATATTTGAAAGAGTTGATGCAGAAAATACAGATTGATTCGTATGGGAAACTGTTTAATAACTGTCGGTTGGAGAATGATAACGGGTATTCTTCTAAAATGGCTTTGTATGGTCATTATAAATTCGTAATAGCTTTTGAAAATTCTTGTGCAGAAGATTATGTGACAGAAAAATTCTTTGACCCGCTTTTGGTGGGAGCTGTTCCTATTTATTTGGGAGCACCTAATATTGATGAATTGGCACCTGGAGACAACTGCTATGTGGATGTGCGTAAGTATAAGACTGCAGATGCACTGGCTGTTCATTTAAAGGCTTGTTGCGAAAATCCGAATTTGTATGCTCAATATCATCAGTGGCGTAAAGAACCGCTACGCTCTTCCTTTATAAAAAAAGCGGCATTACAAGAAATACATCCATTTATCCGGTTATGTCATTTGGTAAAAAGCGAACAAAAATGTTTTACTTTTCAAAAAAAGCTTGAAGGGCAGTTGTTCTTCTGTAGCTTTGGTGATTCCCGTTACGCTGCAAGTCGTGAAAGGCTGCAGGAACAAGTAGAAGAATTTAATTTATTTGATTCTATTCATCTTTATAATGAATATGATTTACCGACTTCGTTCCGAGATGATTTTCAGGAATATTTAAGTGCAGATATCCGTGGATTTGGTTATTGGGTCTGGAAACCGTTTATTATACTGGACACATTAGCCAAGATGGATGATGGGGATGTTTTGCTTTATGTGGATATGGGAAGTCACTTGAATAGCCGGGGTAAAGAGAAATTATTAGATTATTGGAAGGAAGTCAAAGAAAATGAAAGTGGGTTCTTGGTTTCACAGTTAGAGCCAGTAAGGAAAGAATGTTTTTGGACGAAGGGAGATTTATTGGATTATTTTCGGATACGTGGAAAAGAAGAGATGTATTCGCCACAATATCAGTCCGGTGTTATTTTTATCCGTAAAGAGCCGAAAACAGTCGCTTTGGTTAGAGCATGGCTAGATATGTATTATGAAAACTTTTATTTAGTGGATGATACGCCTTCGCTATCTCCAAATGAAGTGGGATTTGTAGAGAATCGCCATGACCAAAGTGTTTTATCACTTTTGCTTAAACGGCATGGCACATCGGTTATACCTCTGGAAGAGGTTGATAGGCCTAGCTGGAATTTATTCTCCAGGTTTTATCCAGTATTGATAAAAAGAGATTTGAATTAATAAACTAAAATTGAGCAACATGAGGCAAACAATACTTTATATAGGTATGAGTGAAGAGCTGGATATTTGGTCGAAAGAACTGGCTAATTATTTGGTAAAGCAATTATTACCCCATTATTATGTGGATTTAGTAGGAGACTTATTTGATAGACAAGTCGCTTGTGTTAAACCGTTTTATGATTTGGTCATTGTTCAAAATGCCCGTTGTTGGGTTCGTTATAAAATGATATTGGATCGTTTGTCGAAATGTCCGGTGTTGTTTGTTTCTGATACGGGGAATTTGAATAGTTATATTGCCCCGCGTAAAAATCTCTTCGGTGTAATCAATTTGGGTAAAAGTTTGTTAACTGCTTGGGGAATACCGGAGGAATTACAACTTCGTTTGGATTATCCTGTAGAAAAGGTGGGGAATTATTATATCTATGAAGAACAGATATCCGTTTATCGAGTTGTTTATTGTCCGACAGGTCGAAGCCTTATTGAAAATGATTTGAAACTGCTCAATTATTTACAAAAATCGAATGTTTCATTGACAATTGTGACGGACCGATATGAACAATTGAAAAAAGCGTTTTCTTCCTTTGTCACTCTTGTATCGCGGCATGCTTTACTTCCTGCAATAAAAAAGGCCCATTTAGTTGTTGCTTCCGGTTATGATGTAATTCGTGCTTTAGCTTTTTGTAAACCTTGTATCGTGCTGGGAGATTATGGGTTAGGCGGTTTGGTGACTCTTGCTAATTTTGCACATCTACAATCCGTTTATTTCAGAGGTCGTAATGGAGGTTGTTTTGGTGAAATGGTTCCAACTGTACTGCTTGAAGAGGAAATGCGGAGAATTTTTGATGTGAATCAGAGAGAATCGTCTTTGGAAATCCAAAAGCGGATATTGAGTGCTTATGATAAGAAAGATTTTGATAAAAGCTTTTTACAGTATATAGAACAGACTATAAGTTTGTTTAAATCGATGAAAAGCCGGAATAAGCGATTTTTATTAAGACCTCGTTTATCCTCTTTGTTCGTTTTGAAAGAATCGGAGGGAAAACAATATCTTATGCGAGGGCAAACTTGTTTCTTTGAATTAGAGGCAGAAATGCTTGATTTATTGAAATTATGTGATGGAACAGTCTCTGTGCATGAATTAGCCGAACGATATGGATATAATCAAGAAGAAACAGAGATACTTTGGTTGAATTTATATGATTTGTGGAAAGAGAAACTAATACTTTTTATGCTATGAAACAGTTGCCTGACTTTGATTTGAGTATCGTAATACCATTGTGCGAGCAAATAGAAACGTTTACATGTACTTTGCCATTGAAGGTTAAATGCTTTGAACGTAACGGTATAGAGGTCGTGCTTGTTATCGATAAACGAGCTGAATGCAAGATACTGGATTGCATTCAGAAATATCCTTTTGTCAATTGGAAAGTTATATCCGGTGCTGAAAATGAAACATCACTAAACTTGGTGCAAGCGTTTAATGTCGGTATACGACAGGCGACTAAACAATACATCTTATTAATAGAGCCGGAATCGGAATTTTATACAGATGTTATCTGCGATTTACGCGAAAAACTGGATGTCTATCCGGAACATTATGCTATCGGACAAAGCTTGTTTTTGGATAGCCGGGAAGAAATAGACGAGCAGTTAATGGAGCAATACCGTGATAATTTACTATCTTACGGATGTACCATGGTAAAGAAAGAGTTTCTGGAGATGGTTGGTGGATATGACGAAAGATTTGTAAATCGTGAAGAAAGCGAAGAAAATCTATGTCGCCGTTTGGAACTGTCCGGAATTCGAAGATTATTTTTGCCTGGAGCCGTTTTGGTAAGAAGAGGAGATTATCTGGTACATAAAGAATGGCTGAATACTCTTTCTGAAAAAATGCTGCCTGAAGTATTATTACCTGTAGAAATCAATGCTAAAAATAAAGATAGCAAAAGTAATCTGGAGATGGTTATATATGACTGGCAAGAACATCGTTATGCCAGGCTGCAGTGTAAAGATTACCTTTCCAAATTGAAACAGTTTGAGATATCATCAGATAACATATTTGATCTGTCTTATCCTTTGATCGCTTTAATTCCCACATATAACGAATCTAAACGCATAACTGATTGCCTCCGCAATGTGGAGAAATATTGTGATGGCATCATTTTGTTAGATGATGACAGTACGGATGATACTTTTCAAATCTCTCATTCAGATAAACTATTGGTCAAGGCAAAAAAGGTTCGTACAGAATTTAATGATAAACAAAATCGAAATATTCTATTGGATATAGCTTCTTTTTTTAAAGCTGAATGGTTTATTTTTATTGATGCTGACGAACTGTTTTATGATCGTTTTATGGATTTGAGGAATGTGATGAAAAAATCGGAAATAGATACTATAGGGATTTGGATTGCTAACTTGTGGGATAGTATGGAGACATATCGTACGGATATGCAGGATACGAATTCATATTCAAAGGATGGCTTATGGGTTAGGTGGAGAATGTTTAGAAATAAAGGCCGGATGCAAATAATACACCAAAGGAAGCTTCACTTTCCTTCTGTTCCCTATGTTCAAAAAACATATGTTAGTAAAACTCTGATGTTGCATACAGGGTACATCAATTCTTCTTGTAGAAATGGGAAACGTATCTTTTACGAAAAAGAAAATGATTCGTATGTGGCTTTATATTATCAGCAAGAAACAGGAAAGGAAAAATTGAGAGATATTAATGAAATAGAACTCTGATAATGTGTTTTGGAGTAATATGACATTGTCGAACAGTAAAAATATGGTAGAATAATGGAAATACTTATATTAAAGGAAAACTCGTTTGTTTGTTCTCATAAAGGTGGCTTAGTCACTTTTTCTTATGAAGATTTGGTAAGTATAGAATGTGAAAAACCTTTGATTAGGCTAAGACTGAATGAAATGACTATTTCGATCAAAACGACTCTATGTAATATTGAAAATCATTTGGATGTATTTTTTGTGCGTGTTAATCGTCAGGTTATTGTGAATATGAAATATGCTATTCAAATAATATCTAATCCCAAAGAAGATCGGATTCAATTAAAGAATGGTTTAGAGTATAAAATTAGTGAACGCAAAAAGAGGAATGTCCGTTTATCTTTTTTGCAGTATGTATGATACTGAAATTGAATCAATATTTGCGTTCGGCATTAAAGATGTGTACGTTCGGCATTTTTTTGTAGGGAAGCTACTAATAGTAATTATAGATTGTTTATATTTACTCTATATTAGATTTAAAAATATACTAATTAAAAAGATTGAAGCCATGAAAAGATTAAAAAAGACAACACTGGAGACAGGTGTAAAAGTATTGGACGATTTAGAAATGAAATCAGTAACTGGTGGATATGATGTTACTCATTTTGGTAAGTATTACTATTGTTATTGTAGAAATAATGCAGCAAAACCTCCATATAGAGCAAGTTGGTCAGGTTGGTATTTGAATAATGCTTCAGCTGAAGAATCTCTTGCTCAAAAATGTGTAAGTGGAGGTACTTGTTACATATCTGGATCTGGATATTGATAAATTTTATACTGATTTTACTATTTAATGTCAAGATGTAAATAATATAATTTTATAGAGTAGAGTATTAGTAAATAATTATATAAACTAATACTCTATTTTGTTTGCTATTAATATTTGTTAGTATGAAGCAGTTGAGTTTGTTTTTATCTGTGGTAGTGGTATTTTGTTCGTTAAGTTATGATAAAGTGCCAAAGATTGATTTGACTACACATGTGCCTAAAAATATGGCGCAAATAAGTAAATTATTTCGTAAGGTAAGGTATCTCCCTTTGGAAACAACAGATGATTGTTTGCTTTCTTTTATCCATGTTCAAAAGATACAAGATTATATACTAGCATGGGATTACAATAGTTGCTGTTTGTTTAGTGCAAAAAATGGCAAGTTTATACGAAAGATAGGACATAAAGGTGACGACCCGGAAGCTGTTTTTTCATTTTACAACAATTTTTATAATCCATACGATAAGTTACTCTATTTTTTTGGGGTAAATGGTGTTTTGCACAAATACGGATTGAATGGTGAATATATTGGAAAAATACAAGTTCCTTTATCTATTAGTGATACTCCTCGGATAATATCGGCGTTAGATTCAACAACTCTATGTGCTTTTTTTCCGAATCGAAATGGAAGAGAAAGAAAAAGAATACTTTTATTAGATAACAACGGTAATGCTAAAAAAGAATATCCCAATCACCATCTTGTGGATACAAAAATCCATGTCGTAGATACAAATGACGGATATATGTATCGATATAAAGAAAATCTCTATTTTAAAGAGAAGTATATTGATACTGTATATCAGGTTGATAGAAACCGGTTGAAAGTGCAGTATATATTGAATATTACTCCGTATTCTGTTCCTTATAAAGAACGTTATAATAGATTTAGAGAAGCAATAACAACTCTTTTTATATATGAAAATGAAGCAAATATAGTTTTTGATTATGATACGAAAGGAGTATTGCAATTGTGTATTTATGATAAACAGACAGAGGAGAGCTCTTACTATTTATATGAAAAAGGGTTAATAGATGATATCAATGGATTTATGCCTGTTCAAATATCTACTACTTGTGATGACGGAACTTGTTTAGGAGTTTTGAATGCGTCGGATATTTGTGATTATATAGAGAAAAATGGAATACCGACAAATCCAAATCTTAATTTTACAAAAACAATATCATCGGATGATAATCCTGTAGTTGTATTTATGGAAAACTAAAATTTTTATTATCAGTTTAAGATCTATCTATTATGATGCATATTGAAAATAACATATTTACAATGTTTGTTAAAATGTTAGGGGTGAAGCATACAAGTTATTTTTCTAATAAATATTTTGAAGAACACCCCTATAAGAATAGTTTGTATGGATTATCCAAAATGCTTAATGACTATAGAATAGAAAATATGTCTTTAAAGTTTGATCAAAAGAATAATGATCAATTATTAGATTTGCCTATCCCATTCATAGCTCATACGTATGATGATTTTATTTTAATATACAAAATGACTAATACTACAGTTTGTTTCTATTGGAATGGTAAAGATATTTCAATACCAATAGATGAATTCTATAGAATATGGACTGGTGTTGTGTTAGTCGCTGAGGCTGATGATAACATTTCAATAGAACCTAATTATCATAAACATTATAAAAAGATGATTTATGAGAACATACAAAAGGTTCTATTGATACTTTTGGTATTGCTATTGTTTATTGTTATTTATTTGAAAAATAATTTATATCAAAACTTTGCGTTAAATATTTTTCTGCTATTAAATTTAACTGGTTTCTGGGTTAGTAATTTATTACTGACAAAGCAAATATATCGACATAGCCACTATGGAGACAGAATATGTAGTTTATTTAAACAGTCAGATTGTAATAATATATTAGATACAAATGCTGCAAAAATGTGGGGAACAAATATTACTTGGAGTGAAATAGGGTTAGGTTATTTTTTTTCTAATATTGTTATATCTATATTTGTTCCAATGCTACTTCCTTATGTGTATTTTATAAATATATTGATCTTACCATATTCTTTTTGGAGTGTATGGTATCAAAAAATTAAAATAAATCAATGGTGTTTGCTGTGCTTGATAGTACAAGTTGTAATATGGTTAGTATTCTTGTCTAATATATTTTTTAATAATATATCTCTTCCTGTCTTATCTCTATATTCACTTGTATTAGTTGCTAGTCTATATTTGATACCTTTATTTTTGATTAATCGTTTATCTTACTTCTTGGAAAATGATATTGAGTTTAAACAAACTTTACAGGCACTGAATAGTCTGAAGGTAAAAGATGATGTGTTCTATGCATTGTTGAAGAAGAGTGATAAGTATTATGTAGATAAAAATACTTCTCATATTGTATGGGGGAATTTGTCTTCAAAAATTCAGATTACAATATTAACTAATCCCTACTGTAGTCCTTGTGCCAAAGTACATGAACAAATTAGAGATCTATTAAATAATACAGACTCTAATAATTTTTTTGTACAATATATTTTTTCTTCATTTACTGATGAACTGAAAGATACGAATAGATTTCTAATATCTGCATATCAAAATAATGATATAGATCGAGTCTCTGATATTTACAATGAGTGGTATAAAGGAGGTAATAGGATGAAAGAGAAATTTTTTGATAAATATGGAGTTGTAATCGATGATAAATCTCTAAAAGAATATGAAAATCACGAAAGATGGATTCGGGAGATGGGTTTAAATGTGACTCCAACAATATTAATAAATGGCTATAAACTGCCTAATGAATATGATATATTGGATTTAAAGTGCTTTTTGCACATGGATCTTGATTAAGATTTATGCCATATAATATATTTGTTGTTAATACTGGTCTAATCTATTTAATATATTGATAAATGCTAAATCAATTCCCTTTTTATAGTCAATTAGATTCTTTTGATTGTGGACCGACTTGTCTTAGAATGATTGCAAAATATTATGGTTGTAATTATTCTTTGCAATATCTTCGTGAAGCCACTTTTATAACTCGTACGGGGGTATCTATGCTTGGAATTAGTGATGCGGCTGAGGCTATTGGCTTTCGAACAATTGGGGCTAGAATAACTATTGATCAACTGCGTGATCAAGTCCCATTGCCCTGTATTTTGCATTGGAACCAACGTCACTTTGTTGTTTGTTATAAAATAAAGAATGGGAAATATTATATTGCAGATCCGGCAAGTAAAAAGTTGGTTTATAGTGAAGCGGAATTTGAACGGTGTTGGTTTAGTACACAAGTAGAAGGAAAGGATACCGGTACTGCTCTGTTGTTGGAACCTGGAGTAGATTTTCTGGATCGTAAAGAGAGTGAAATGATAGAAAAGAATAATATGTTATTTTTTTTTAGATATTTAACTCCTTATAAGAGAGAGTTACTTCAATTGGTTTTAGGCATGTTGACTGGTAGTCTTTTGCAGTTGATTATGCCCTTTTTGACTCAAGCTTTGGTTGATTCTGGTATTCGGGATGGAAATCTGAATTATATAACCCTTATATTGATTGCTCAGGTTGTTATATTTGTAGCTCAACTTTCTGTTGATTTTATACGTAATTGGGTTGTTTTACATATGAACTCTCGGATTAATATAGCTTTGATCTCTGATTTTTTAGCAAAACTCATGCGCTTACCCCTTCATTTTTTCGATACGAAGATGGTGGGCGATATTATGCAACGTATCGGTGATCATAACCGTATTGAGTCATTTATGACGGGAACTTCTATTAGTACGTTGTTTTCTTTTGTGAATTTCATCATTTTCGGTTTTGTACTGGCTTATTATGATTTAACTATATTAGCGTTGTTCCTGCTGGGTAATGGCTTATATGTTACCTGGATTCTGCTGTTTATGAGATATAGGAGAGAATTGGATATAAAACGATTTGCGCAGGCGGCAAGTGAGCAGAGTAATTTGTTTCAACTAATCACCGGTATGCAAGAAATCAAACTGAATAACTGTGAGACGGAAAAACGTTGGGAATGGGAACGTATTCAGGTAAAGTTATTTAAAATCAGTATTAAGGGGTTAGCTTTAGGACAGTATCAACAACTTGGATCAGTGTTTTTTAACCAAACGACCAATATCCTGATCTCCTTTATTGCCGCTCGAGCAGTTGTTTCAGGTGAGATGACGTTGGGTATGATGATGTCGCTAACTTATATCGTAGGACAGTTGACTTCACCGATTGAACAGTTTATCGGCTTTGCACGTTCATTTCAAGATGCAAAGATTAGTTTGGAGCGTTTGGGGGAGATTCATCAACGAGAAGACGAGGAACAAACCTTAGCTCTGAAAGTAAATGTTTTACCGGAAAACCGGACCTTATATATTGAGGATTTGAGTTTCAGCTATGATGGGGCAGACCGGGATTATGTTTTGGATCATATCAATCTGAGGATTCCACAACATAAAGTGACGGCGGTTGTCGGAGCAAGCGGAAGTGGTAAGACAACACTGATTAAGCTGTTACTAGGTTTTTATGATCCTAATAAAGGGAGTATTAAAATAGGTGACTTATCTTTGAAAAATATCAACCCGCATGTCTGGCGTGCTCATACCGGATGTGTGATGCAGGATGGTTTTATCTTTTCGGATACGATCGCTAAGAATATTGCTGTTGGTGTGGAAGTAATTGATAAGGAACGGCTGTTGCATGCTGTGACAGTTGCTAATATCAGGGACTTTATTGATTCGTTGCCGTTGGGGTATAATACAAAGATTGGTATGGAGGGAAACGGGGTGAGTCAGGGACAGCGACAACGAATCCTGATCGCCCGGGCTGTGTATAAAAATCCTGAGTTTATCTTTTTTGATGAAGCAACAAATGCGTTAGATGCGAATAATGAACGGGAGATTATGGAGCATCTTCATCTGTTTTATAAAGGTAAGACAGTGATTGTTGTGGCACATCGGTTAAGTACGGTGCGGGATGCGGATAATATCGTGGTGCTTGATAAAGGACGGGTTGTTGAAGAAGGGACACATGAAGAGTTGACTGCACGGCGGGGCGTTTATTATAAACTGGTGAAGAATCAGTTAGAACTTGGGAATTGAAAATAAAAAATTAAAGAGAGTTGAGTAAGGAGAATAAGGAAATAGAATTACGCAGTGAAGAAGTACAAGAGGTGATGGGACAAATCCCTGCCTGGATTGTACGGTGGGGGATTACAATATTGTTTATTGTGGTACTGGCACTTCTTGTGGGCAGTTATTTTTTTACTTATCCGGATATAGTGGAGACGGAGATGACACTGACAAGCCGTGAACCTGTAGTGGAGGTGGTTGCACGCTCGTCAGGGAAGATAAGTGAGCTGTATGTATCGAATGGTCAGGAAGTAAAATCCGGTGCTCCACTGGCTGTTATTGAAAATACAGCAAAGACGGATGATGTGTTTCGTTTGAAAAAATTGTTGGCGCGTTATAAAGAAGAACCGGAACGGTTGAATTATTATTTGTTACAGGATATGTGGCTGTTGGGTGATATTCAGTCGGCTTATATGAGTTTGGCATCGAAAGATATTTCAGCTCGCGATTACCGGGCTTCGGTAGGCCAGTTACTGGCGTCAATCCATAGTTGGGAGATGGCTTATTGTCTGATGGCTCCGGCGGAAGGTAAGGTGCAGCTACTTTTACAGGAGGCTCCGAACCAGTATCTTTCATCTGGAAATATTTTTGCCCGTATTGTGCCAAAAGAAGGTGAAAGTTGGATGGGGCGGGCATTGTTGCCGTTACAACGTTCGGGAAAAGTGAAGGTTGGACAGCGGGTAATCGTGCGGTTTACGAATTTTCCGGATCAGGAGTTCGGTATTGTAAATGGTCGTTTGTCATCGGTATCATTAGTTCCTTCGGAAGATAATTATATGATAGAGATTGTTTTCCCTGACGGATTGATTACCAATTATGGAAAAAGCCTGCCTGTTTTTTATGAAATGAAAGCGACAGCTGAAATAGTAACTGATGATTCACGTTTAATAGAACGCTTCTTCCAACCACTGAGAAAGATTTTGAAAGAAGGGTTTTAAATATTAAATGTAAAGAGTTTACAAGAAGATGATTTATAGTTATATGTAATATCATTTTAATTGTTATTTTTATGGAACATTACTTGCGTTTTAGAGAAATAAGTCTTTACTTGTATTAGTATACTTATGTGATTAGAAAATATATAGATAATGAAGTTTAATATGAATGTTTTCTTTTTGTTGTTAAGTTTGATTTTGTTTTCTTGTGCAGAAGATCATGTTTCAAACTCTGAAATTGAGATTATTCCTTTGGCTACATGCGTAAATAAAGGAGAGTATCAAGTGGAGAAGTTAAGCGATTATGCGAAGTCACTCCATTATATACCTTTGGAAACTACTGATCAAACATTGCTGGGAGGTGTTTATGAAAAGAACTCTTATTTTGGGAATGGTTTCTTTTATTTACGATCAAATAATGAAATCTATAAATTTTCTGATTCCGGTAAATTTATCTCAAAGATTGGAACAATAGGTAATGGTCCTGGAGAGTATGTATATCTTAAAGACGTAGATATTGATTTTCTAAATAATAAAATTTATTTGAAAAATCATGATGTAGAATTGTTAGAGTATACTGCTGATGGTGGTTTTCTTCGTAGTATACCAATCAAGCAAAATTTGCTTGGAAAAGGATATTTTGCTTGGCTATTTAAATTCTTATCTCCGAATTTGTTCTTTTTTGAATTGACATCTCCAGTCGATAATCAATATATAGCGATGTTTAGTGATGATTCTTTTGACCAAATGTCTTTTTTGAAAGCTCGTAATCCGATAATTGGGATAGATGGTGTGAGAACGGTTATGACAGATTCGGAAATTTATAAGTCACCGACAGATTTTTATTATTATAAAACAAGAACAGATACTATCTATCGAATAAATATCGATTCTTTAGATCTGGAACCTAAGTATGTGTTTGATTATGGAGAATATAAAATGTCGATTGATGATAATATTCTGCTTGCTCAAAAATGGAAATATATAAAATTATTGAATATGAAAGACTCTGGTCGACATATATTTATGTATTTTGATTTTAATAATTATGCTCCGGAGCCATTTACTATCAAAGTCAATTATTGGGGAGAAGAGAAGGAAGTTACAATGACTATGGTATGTGGTATTTATGATAAAGAAATAAAGGAGTTTAAGTTGTTAAAACAACCAATCTCCAAACAGTTAGGATTATTGAATGATCTGGATGGTGGTGTAACCTTTTGGCCAGGTTTTATCTCTTCTGATGGGAAGAGTATGTTTATGGTGTGTCCGGCTGAGACATTTATAGCAACTTATAGTGGAAAAGAGAACCTAAGCGATGAAGTGAAAAACATATTGAGCCAGATTGATGAAGAAAGTAATCCGGTAATCATAAGGGCTGATTTTTAATAAAGACATGTTTGATAGAACACATTGGCACATTATTAAAATGTAATGAGTAATATTCTTATCTGCTACATATTTACTATCTTTGCAGTCTGTTATTGGAATATCTTAATAAATCGACGATATGATTCTATTCTTTCAATCTCCAACAAAGACGGTGCTGGCTGTTGAGGCGGCACATGCTTTCTCTCCTGAAGATGTTCAAAAGCTCGTTTGGTTGTTTAGTGAAGCCGCTCCACTCCAATCCGAAACATTGGATGGATGGTATGTTGGTCCGCGCCGGGAAATGATTACCCCGTGGAGTACCAATGCTGTGGAAATCACTCAGAACATGGGCTTGAGCGGTATCTCACGTATCGAAGAATACTTCCCAGTTTCTTCCGGTGAAGCTGATCACGACCCGATGTTGCAACGTATCTACAACGGCCTGAACCAGGATATCTTCACAATCAGTAAACAACCGGATCCGATTGTTTATATCGAGGATATTGCAGCTTACAACAAAAAAGAAGGATTGGCTTTGAGTGACGAAGAGGTTTCCTACCTCAATGAAGTAAGCCAGAAGCTGGAACGTAAGCTGACCGACAGCGAAGTGTACGGTTTTGCACAGGTAAACTCGGAACACTGCCGTCATAAAATCTTCGGCGGTACATTCGTTATCGACGGAGAAGAGAAAGAAAGTTCTCTTTTCAATCTGATTAAGAAAACTTCGGCAGAAAACCCGAACAAGTTGGTTTCTGCCTACAAAGATAATGTGGCTTTCAACGAAGGGCCGATGATCGAACAGTTTGCTCCGGCAAGCGGTGACAAACCTGACTTTTATGAGGTAAAAGAAATCAAATCGGTTATCTCGCTGAAAGCTGAAACACACAACTTCCCGACAACGGTTGAACCGTTCAACGGGGCAGCAACCGGATCCGGTGGTGAGATCCGTGACCGTCTGGGCGGAGGTAAGTCTTCTTTGCCTATTGCCGGTACAGCCGTTTACATGACTGCTTATCCGCGTACGGAAGGTGCCCGTGAATGGGAAAAGGTGCTTGATCCGCGTCCCTGGTTGTATCAGACGCCGGAACAAATTCTGATCAAGGCCTCAAACGGTGCTTCCGATTTTGGAAACAAGTTCGGTCAGCCGCTGATCTGCGGTTCGGTGCTGACTTTCGAGCATGAAGAAAACAATAAAAAATATGCTTACGATAAGGTAATCATGTTGGCCGGTGGTGTCGGTTACGCTAATATGCGTGATGCGCTAAAGGGTGATCCGCAGCCCGGCGAAAAGGTGGTGTTGCTGGGTGGTGACAACTATCGTATCGGTATGGGCGGTGGTGCTGTTTCTTCTGTAAACACGGGGCAGTACACCAGCGGTATCGAACTGAATGCCGTGCAGCGTGCTAATCCGGAAATGCAGAAACGTGTATCGAATGTGATTCGTGCCATTGCCGAATCGGATAATAACCCGGTTGTTTCTATCCATGACCATGGTGCAGGCGGTCACCTGAACTGTCTGTCGGAATTGGTGGAAGCTACAGGCGGACATATCGATATGAGCCAGTTGCCTGTCGGTGACCCGACGCTTTCTGCTAAAGAAATCGTAGGTAACGAAAGCCAGGAACGTATGGGCTTGCTGATGAAAGAAGAAGATGTGGCCCGCGTAAGACGTATCGCTGACCGTGAACGTTCTCCGATGTATGTGGTTGGTGAAACGACTAACGATATGAAATTTGTATTCGAGCAGGCTGACGGTGTGAAGCCTATCGATATCAAGTTGGAATATATGTTCGGTAAACCGCCCAGAACGATCATGAAGGATCATACGGTGGAAGAAACATATGCTCCGGTCGTTTACAAAGAATCGGAACTGCATCATTATCTGGAAAACGTACTTCAGCTGGAAGCTGTGGCATGTAAGGACTGGTTGACCAATAAGGTGGACCGTTCCGTAACAGGTAAGATCGCCCGTCAGCAGTGTCAGGGTGAATTGCAGTTGCCGTTGAGTGACCTGGGTGCCGTAGCATTGGATTACCGTGGAAAAGCTGGTATCGCTACTTCTATCGGTCATGCTCCGCAGGTGGCAATGGTTGATCCGGCTGCCGGTTCTGTTATGGCTATTGCCGAATCGTTGACGAACATCGTCTTTGCTCCGTTGGCAGATAAGCTGACAGGTGTTTCTTTGAGTGCCAACTGGATGTGGCCGTGCCGCAACGAAGGGGAAGATGCTCGTCTGTACACCGCTGTTCAGGCCGCTTCCGATTTTGCTTGCGAACTGGGTATCAATATCCCGACAGGTAAAGACTCTTTGTCGATGACACAGAAATATGGCGACGATAAGGTGATTGCTCCGGGTACGGTAATTATTTCTGCCGGTGCTGAGGTAAGCGATATCCGTAAGATTGTTTCTCCGGTATTGGCTCACGAAAAGAACTCTTACATATATTATATAGACTTCTCGTTCGATACGATGAAGCTGGGCGGTTCCGCTTTTGCACAGACTTTGAACAAGTTGGGTGATGAAGTGCCGACTGTAAAGGACAGCGAATATTTCGCTGATGCTTTCAATGCAGTTCAGGATGCTATCGAAAAGGGCCTGATCCTTGCCGGACACGATATTTCTGCCGGTGGTATGATCACAACCTTGCTTGAAATGTGCTTCGCAAACGTAGAAGGCGGTCTGGAAGTCAATCTGGATAAGCTGTCTGAAACAGACATTGTGAAGATCCTGTTTGCTGAAAATCCGGGTATCCTGGTTCAGGTGAAAGACAAGAAGGCTTTCGAGAAATTGATGGAAGAAGCTGGTGTTGGTTGTGCAGTCATTGCCAAACCGACCGACGAACGTCATATCCTGGTGGAAAAAGAAGGTGTTCAGTATCATTTCGGTATCGACTATATGCGTGACGTATGGTACGAATCGTCTTACAAGCTGGATATCAAGCAGAGCGGTAGCGTATGCGCAGGCAACCGTTTCGAAAACTATAAGATGCAGCCGCTGGAATTCAAATACAGCAAGAACTTTACCGGTAAGCTCGCCGATTATGGCCTGACTCCTGACCGTAAGGGAAAGAGCGGAATCTGTGCAGCCGTTATCCGTGAAAAGGGTTGCCAGTGCGAACGTGAAACATCTTACGCATTGTATCTGGCCGGTTTCGATGTGAAAGACGTTCACATGACCGACCTGGCTTCGGGACGCGAAACACTGGAAGATGTGAATATGATCGTGTTCTGTGGTGGTTTCTCCAACTCTGACGTGTTGGGTTCAGCCAAGGGATGGGCCGGTGGTTTCTTATATAATGAAAAGGCTAAGAAAGCATTGGATAACTTCTATGCACGTCCTGACACACTAAGTCTGGGTATCTGTAACGGTTGCCAGTTGATGGCAGAGCTGGGAGTGGTTTATCCGGAACATGAAAAGAAACATAAGATGTTGCATAACGATTCTCACAAGTTGGAATCAAACTTCATCTCTGTGGAAATTCCGAAGAATCATTCAGTCATGTTCGGTCCGATGAGCGGTCAGAAGCTGGGTATCTGGATCACGCACGGAGAAGGAAAATTCTGGTTCCCGTACGAAGAGAAGGAATATCATATCGCACTTAAATATAACTATGAAGGTTATCCTGCCAACCCGAACGGTTCGCCCTGGTCGGTTGCCGGTGTTTGCTCGCATGACGGACGCCACCTGGCTATGATGCCTCACCTGGAACGTGCCTTGTTCCCGTGGCAGTGCGGTCATTATCCTGCCGATCGTAAGGGTGACGAAGTGACTCCGTGGATCGAAGGTTTCGTAAATGCACGCAAGTGGATTGAAGAAAACAAGAAGTAACAGATAAATCTAATGATATTGAAAGGTGCATCTTAAGAGTGAATAACTCTTTCGGTGCACTTTTTTATGGTTGAAGTTTTTAGAATCCAATCAGATTCAGTAAGTTTACACCTTCGTTATACAATGTTGTTTGCTACGGATTCTAATACATAATATTCGATAAGATGAAGAAAAGATCAATGTTTACTATGCTGCTTGTCCTGTTCTTATGTGCAAGTAGCGTTTATTCCCAGACAAAAGTGATTGCCCACCGTGGGTATTGGGATTGTGAAGGTTCTGCTCAGAACTCGGTTACGGCTTTGAACAAGGCTCATGAGGTTGGAGCGTATGGCTCTGAATTCGATGTGTCTATAACGGCTGATGGCATTCCGGTTGTTAATCATGATGACAGTATTCAGGGTTTTTGTATAGAAACTTCTCTCTATGAACAACTGAAAGACCTGAAGTTGAAAAACGGAGAAACGTTACCGACTTTGGAAGAATACCTGATACAGGGAAAGAAAAATCAGGGAACTCAGCTTATTCTTGAAATCAAACCTCATAAACGAGTCGTGAATGAAGATAAAGCGGTTGCAACTATTCTTTATCTGGTGCAGAAATACCAGATGGAAGACCAGGTGGAATACATCTCTTTCAGTATGAATATTTGTAAGGAGTTGATCCGCCGTGCCCCGAGTGCCCAGGTTTCTTATCTTCGTGGAGAAGTTTCACCGGCAGACCTGAAGGTATTAGGTTTTTCCGGCCTGGATTATCATTATAAAGTTTTTGACAAACATCCCGAATGGATTCAGGAAGCCAAAGATGCCGGCCTGACTATCAATGTGTGGACGGTGGACGATCCGGCTGTAATGGAATCGTTCGTTGCAAAGAATGTCGATTTTATCACTACGGATAAACCGGTGCAACTGAAGGAGATAATAGGGAAATAACCCGTTATGCTGCAAGGAATAATTGCAGGAAGTAAATATTCTTTTTCAGATATTTCAACGCTTCATTGATGTGTCTTTCCACTGTCTTTGGGGTAATATCGAGTCTTTCGGCAATTTCTTTATAGCTAAGTTGTTCATGGCGGCTCAGGTAAAAGACCTCCTTTTGCCTGGGCGGCAATTCGTTTACCAGCCGTTCAATATAAATCCGCAGATCTTTTGCATGCAATTCCTCTTCTATATCATAAGCCTTGTCGTAAGCCGCAAGGATAGACATTTTATAGAAAGTTTCGTTGAAATTTTTCTTTGAATTGCTGAAAATCATATTCCGGGTGATGATGAACAGTAATCCTTCCAGATTTTCATTTTCATTTACATAACTGCGTATATCCCATAATTTGATAAATACTTCCTGTACTACTTCCTCGGTGGTAGAATCGTTTGTGTAATAGAGTCTGCAAAACTTGTAGACTTTATCGCAATACTTGTGATACAAAGAAGTAAAGGCCTCCTCGCTACCGTTTTTTAATGCCAGTATTAGTGTTTGATTATCCAATTTAGCTTCTTTATTGATTATTGCAAAGATAGAAAAGAATTGAAGAATAGCAAAAGTCTCTTTGAGAGAGAGTCGGTTTTGTTAAAATAAAAAAAGTTTGATATTCTTCTGGGGGATAACTCTGAATTTGGAGTATTTAGTGTTAGATATGAAGGAAATGAAAGAAGAAGATATTATAAAAAAGGCCCTGGCAGGCGGACTGACTGATAAGGAAAAAGAATTTCTGGCCGGTCGGGAACCTGTTTTACGCCATTTGAAAGAACAGTGGAATGAACCGGGAGATTCGTTTCTTAGTCCTGTGGCTAAAGAGCGGGTGCTGGGCCGGGTTATGCGGAAGATACATCCTTATAATACCCGTCGGGACTATTGGATGAAATATGCGGTAGCGGCCTCTCTGGCTCTGCTTATTTCGGTTGGCTCCTGGTTGATAGGACAAAGCGGGACAAAAGAGAAAACTATTTATGTGGTAAGTGCCGGCCGGCAGTCGATGGAGTCGTTCTATCTGCCGGATGGTAGCCATGTGTCGTTGAATGCCGGCGGAAGATTAACTTATCCGGAGTCGTTTGACGGAGAAAGACGGGAAGTCTCTTTGTCCGGGCAGGCTTTTTTTGAGGTACACCATGATCCGGAACACCCTTTCATTGTGAAAACAAAAAGTATGGATATAAAGGCATTGGGGACTGCTTTCGAAGTCTTTTGTGTTGACTCCCTTTCTTATGCGGAAATGATTCTGGCAGAGGGGGCGGTCGAAGTAAGCACAAAGAAAGAGCGGGAGAAAGGTGATGTCTTACTGGTTAAGCCTGATGAAAAACTGGCTTATGTGATGGGCGGAAAAGCCGAAATCATGCAAGTAAATGCCGATCAGTATTCATCCTGGCGCAGGGAAGGGAGGCCAAATTTCAAAAATGAAAAGTTGGGAATGATCCTTCCCCGTCTGGAAAGCTGGTATGGCATAAGTATAAAATGTCCGTCTGAACTGGCCGGTAAATATAGTTTTACCTTTTCTATTCATGATGAATCGTTGGAACTTTTGCTGGATATCATATCCAAGAGTTCTCCGGTTGCTTATCGTAAAAAAGGAGACAGCTTTGTCTTGTATGAGAAAGTTAATAAATAATTATGTTAAACTTAAATCAGGGATATATGAAAAACAAACAAACCGGATAATGAGAGACAGTAGGAATACTGGCTGATAAAGAGAAAGAAAAAACGCATATTTATTTTATCTAATTATTAATATGAACAAACGAGTTATTTTGTTGAAAGATGTGTTCTGTAAACAATTCAAAAAACAGATCACACAATTGTTTCTGGTAGGTGCGATAGGCCTGGTTCCTATTTCGGCTTTTGCACAAGTCTATCAAATTACCATGAAGAAAAGTAACGCACCTCTGTCGTCTGTGATTGCAGAAATAGAGAAAGAGAGCGGCTATACTTTCTTTTATAATGATGACCAGATTAATCTGGGTAAGAAGGTTTCAATCGATGTTACCGATGCTTCTCTGGATGTAGTATTGAACCATATGTTCAAGAATACAGGATACGTTTACCGTATTGTAAATAATCAGATCGTGGTTTCAAAATCATCTGAAGGGGGGATTGCACGTACATCGTCAGTGAATACGACTCAGCAGCAGAAAAGTGTTACGATCAAAGGTGTCGTGAAAGATGCGCATGGCGAGCCTGTTATCGGGGCCAGCGTGGTGGAAGCCGGTACGACAAACGGAACTGTAACCGATTTTGATGGTAATTTTGTCCTGACACTGTCAGGAAGAGATAAGCACGTGCTTATCTCTTATATTGGCTATACAACAAAAAATATTACATTGAAAGATGGTCAGACTTCGGTTAATGTTATTTTAGAAGAAGATTCTGAATTACTGGATGAAGTAGTGGTTGTAGGTTATGGTACACAAAAGAAAGTGAACCTGACCGGCTCGGTAGCTGCGATCAGTTCTGAAGAAATCAAAGACCGTGTACAGACAAATGTGTTGGCCGCTGTCCAGGGTACGGTTCCCGGTGTAACGGTTATTTCCCGTCCGGGTTCGACACCTTCAATCAATTTCCGTGGTCGCGGTAACCTGGGTACTTCTTCTCCCTTATATGTGATCGATGGTGCGATTGCTGATGCCGACTTGTTTTCAAACCTGGATCCGAACAGTATTGAGACTATCTCTTTCCTGAAAGATGCCTCTTCTTCTGCAATTTACGGTTCACGTGCCGCTTATGGTGTAGTATTGGTTACAACTAAACGCGGTCAGAAAGAAAAGATGAATGTTTCTTACAGCGGCTATGTCGGAATGAAGATGCCGACTTATCTGCCGGACGTACTCGATTCATGGGATTATGCGACCTTGTTGAACGAAGCATTCTATAATCGTGATGCAAGCAATGGTAAAAATGCCGCTTATTCGGAAGATGAGATCAAGTGGTTCCGGGACGGTTCGAAACCGGATTATTATCCGAATACGAAATGGGCGGACCTGGTGCTCGATAATCCGGTGGTTACCACACAGCATTCGTTGAATTTTAGCGGTGGTAGCGATAAAGTACGTTTCTTCTCCGGATTGGGGTATCTGTATGATGATAAGTTCATGCCGGGACAAAGCTCACAGCGTTATAATCTGGATATCAATGTGGCTGCCGATGTAACAAAATGGCTGACATTGAAATCGGGCGTGAAGTTTATCCGTAGTACTAATAAAACGGAACATGGAGTTGCTTCGATCGGAAATTTCCTGATGGTACCTTCTACGATGGTTGCGCAGCAGTCGAACGGTGAATGGGGGTCCATTGCCGGAGGAAAGGCGGCTACCCAGTCGTTTATGAACGGTAACCCGTTGCGTGCCCTGAGCAAGAATAATTGGTCGGACGGTAAGACCGATAATACAATGATCGATCTGGGATTCGATCTTAAACCTGTTAAAGGCTTGGTGATCTCCGGACAAGGTGCATTCAAAGGATGGGAAAGTAAATCAAGAGGGTATACCGCTTTGCAGGATAATGTAAAGAATTTTGAAACAGGTGCTGAAATCCCTGGAACCGGTGTGTATACAAATGAAATGAATATGTTCTGGCAGAGTGAAAACCGGACCATGTATACATTGACAGCCCGCTACGACTGGTCGAATAAAGTACATAATATCGGTATACTGGCCGGTACCTCGTACGAACATTATAAATATGAACGTCTTTATGCAAAATGGAAAGATTTTGTAACGGATGATCTGGAAGATATGACGACCGGTGGAGAGATCAGCAAAGATCAACCGGACCAGAATTCGTATGGTACGCCGCTGAGAGAATATAAGATCCTTTCTTATTTCGGTCGTTTGAATTATAGCCTGCTGGATCGTTATCTGTTTGAAGCCAACCTGCGTGCGGATGCTTCCTCCCGTTTCCATAAAGATAACCGTTGGGGGATCTTCCCGTCTTTCTCTGCCGGATGGCGTATCAACCAGGAGGACTTCATGCAACAGATCGATTGGATCAATAACCTGAAAGTCCGTGCTTCATGGGGTACGTTGGGTAATATTAATAACGTAGGTAATTACGATTATTTCCAGCTGTATAATAATGGTGCAGATTATAACTTCGATAATGAAGCGGTAAAGGGAGTATTGGAATCGAAACCGGCAAACGAGAAATTAGGTTGGGAAACGGTTGCCTTGACCGATATAGGTGTCGACTTCGATATCTTCAACGGACTACTGAGTTTAACTGCTGATTACTATGTGAAGAATACCAGTGATATCTTACTGAGTTACAATGTACCGTTAGAAACGGGTATCTGGTCTAACCCTTCGCAAAATATAGCCAAGGTGCGTAACAGTGGTTTTGAGTTGGCTTTGACGCATCGCAAATCGTTCGGTGATTTCTCTTATATGGTAAGTGCCAATATTGCAACCAACCATAATGAGATCAAAGACATGGGTGAATCTGATGATATTATCCAGAATGGAGGTGACAAGATACGTTATATCCTGCGTGAAGGCGAGTCGATCGGTTCTTTCTTCGGATTGAAAACAGACGGGTTGTATACACAGGAGGAGATCGATGCCGGTCATTATTATACTTACGGTCGTAAACCGAAAGCCGGTGATATCAAGTATGTTCCGCAACGCGAGAATGTAGAATGGGGTAGTGCCATTAACGGAGAAGATCGTACGATTATCGGTAAAGATGTGCCTGACTTTACATATGGTATTAATTTGAATCTGCAATATAAAGACTTCGAGCTTTCTATTTTTGGACAAGGTGTATCCGGAACAATGGCTGGTTTTGAATCTGAACAGGTTTCTGCTTTTATGTTGAACTCAAACCCGCGTAAGTTCCATCTGGGACGCTGGACGGAGGAGAATCCGAATCCGCGTGCTGTTTATCCCCGTATTTATGGCGGACACAGTCTGGATGATTATAATCAGTATTTCTCAGATTACCAATTGTTTGATGCAGACTATTTCCGTATCAAGACTATTTCTCTGGGCTATCGTGTTCCGTCTAATCTCATTTCCAAATGGGGAATGTCTTCTTTGAAATTTTTCCTGACCGGTGAAAACCTGTTTACATTGCGTGCCGATCATGTGATGAAAGATTTCGATCCTGAAGCCTCTTCCGGACGTGGTATCGGTTCGTTAGGAACCAAGTCGGTTGCTTTCGGCGTGAACGTATCTTTTTAATCGATTCAATAATTTAAAATTAAGTAAGAGTAATGGTAAATCTAAATATAAAGAAATGGGCAGTGTTTGGCTTGATAACTGCCTCTTTTACAGCTTGTGATTTGGACGTGATTCCGCCATCCGATATATCGGCAGAAAGTTTCTGGACATCGGAGAAAGATGCATGGTACGGTTTGAATGCTTGTTATGCACAAGGTAACGGTTTTGATATCTGGGATGAGATGTGTACGGATAATGCCCATAGCCATAAACCCTGGGAAGGCCCGTACGAATCTATCCAGCAAAGTGAACTGAGTACGGCGGAAGACCGTGGATATAATTTCAGTACGGTTCGTATTGTAAACAACTTCCTGGAGAAGGTGGATAACTGTGAAATGGATGAAACCCTGAAAGAAAGGATGAAGGCGGAAGCTCGTTTTTTCCGTGCCCAGGCTTATCTGGATCTGACAACTAAATTCGGAAAAGTGCCGGTCGTAACAACGGTGATGGAATATGATGCTCCGAACGTTCCGCGTGACCCGGTCGATAAAGTGCAGTCTTTTATCCTGGATGAACTGGCTGCTATCGCTGCTGTCCTGCCGGACAAATACAACGGTGGTTATACAGAGGAAACCGGGCGTATCACACGTGCCGCCGCTTTGGCTTTGCGTGCACGTGCCGCACTGTATTTCGGTAATTACACGGAGGCCGAGGCTTCGGCTAACACCATTATTAAAGAGGGACACCATTCATTGTTCCGTGTGACGTCTTTGAATGAAGCACAGCGAAAAGAAGCGGAAGAATTAGGTCAGTTCATTGATTTTGAAGTAAAGGGTATCGATAAGGACAAATTTGCAAAAGGACTGTTCAGCTATGAAGCGCTTTGGCATCATGACAATGCTTCTCCTTCCAATCCTGAGTATATCCAGACCCGCGAATACATGAATGACGATAATAACAATGACTGGGCGCGTTATACGTATATCCGTCCCAGCCAGATGGGATCAGGATACTCTTCATTCGAACCGATGCAGGACCTGGTGGATGCCTATTGGGATATTGATGGCAAGACAGTCCGTTCGTTGATCCCGATGGAAACTCGTAAAACAAATTTCGAGGTGATTAATGCTGAGGTGGATGGCCTGGACCAGGCAGCCTATATAGCAAAGGTTCCGACTATGGATCTTACAAAATTTGCTTATATGCAGGAGTTCCGTAACCGTGACAGCCGTTTGTATGCTTCTATCCAGTTCCCGTTCAAGGGTTGGCACGAAACTGACTTTAAAGGCGGCACGTTCTATTACAGATGGGATCCGACTAAAGCCGGACTGGACGGAAATGAGTCATGGAGCGGATATAGCTATCGTAAAATGGTGGCATTGAGTCCATATAACGATTATAACAGTTCTGATGATTATCCTGTCATTCGTTATGCCGAAGTGTTACTCACTTTCGCTGAAGCCCGTATTGTCAATTCTGGTTGGGATGGTGAAGTGCAGGCTGCATTGAATGATCTGCGTGACCGTTGCGGAATGCCGAATGTGCCGGCTACCATGCCTTCAAAAGATGCAGCTTTGGAATTTGTACGTAATGAACGCCGTATAGAACTGGCCGGCGAAGGACATCGTTATGATGATATCCGCCGTTATGGTTCGGCCTATGGGCAGAAGTCTATGAATGGAATTACATATGCTCCGAACGGATATAAACTGATCGAAAAGAAATGGAACGACCGTATCCTTCTGATGCCTATACCTCAAAATGCAATGGACTTGAACCCGCTTCTGAAAGACGATCAGAATCCAGGGTATTAATTAACCTTAGTTCCGGGCCATCCGGTATGAAGGATGGCCCGCTTTTCTTAACTTATTCGCACTTTATATATTTAAAATACTTATGAGAAGAATTGTTTATTCATTGTTTTTACTGGCTGTATTAGCCGGTTTTACCTGTAATCAGTCGGTGGCGCAGGTTAAAATGATTCCGACACCAGCTCCAGAACGTCCTGCCGGGCAGGTAGATGTTTTGAACTTGTCTTGCGATCCTATCCCGACAGTACGTATTGCGTATATCGGTCTGGGTATGCGTGGAAGCGGAGCCGTTTATCGTTCTACTTTCTTGGAAGGGGTAGAGGTGAAAGCTCTTTCTGACCTGAATAGTGATTACGTGAAAAGTGCGCAAAAAACGTTGACGGATAAAAAACTACCCGCTGCCGATGAATATACCGGTTCGGAAGACTGGAAAAAGATCTGTGAACGGGATGACATCGACCTGGTTTATATTTGCACAGACTGGTTGAAACATACTCCTATGGCTGTTTATGCGATGGAGCATGGCAAACATGTGGCTGTAGAAGTTCCTGCTGCCATGTCGATCGATGAATGCTGGCAGTTGGTTAATACGGCAGAAAAGACTCGTAAGCACTGTATGATGCTTGAAAACTGTTGTTATGACTTCTTTGAAATGGCTACCTTGAATATGGCTCAACAGGGTGTATTCGGTGAGGTGATCCATGGGGAGGGGGCTTACATCCATGACTTGCGTTCATTGAATTTCTATCCGAGTGAAAAGGGCGGTTATCAGGGAATGTGGCGTTTGAAATATAACGAGGAACATACCGGAAATCCGTATCCGACCCATGGATTGGGGCCGATCTGTCAGATTATGAATATTCACAGAGGGGATAAAATGAATTATCTGGTATCCATGTCCACTAAACAGGTCGGGATGACTGAATATGCCAAAGAAACTTTCGGAGCCGATTCGAAAGAAGCCAAACAGACCTATAAAGTAGGTGACATGAATACCACATTGATTCAGACGGAGAAAGGAAAGACTATTCTGATTCAGCATGATGTAACCAGTCCGCGTCCGTACGACCGCCATCATGTTGTTAGCGGAACGAAAGGTTTTGCCCAGAAATATCCCGTAGAAGGTATTGCGCTGGAGCCTGAAGCACACGAATTCCTGAGTAAGGTGCAAATGGATTCTATCATGGCTTTGTATGAACATCCGATAACTAAAGAGGTCGGAGAAAAAGCCCGGAAAGTAGGAGGCCATGGCGGTATGGACTTTATTATGGATTATCGCCTTATTTACTGTCTGCGTAACGGTTTGCCGCTGGATCAGGATGTATATGATGCAGCCGAATGGTCCTGCCTGACCGAACTGACGGAAACATCCGTGAAGAATGGAGGCGCCCCGGTCGAAATCCCGGACTTTACCCGTGGTGCATGGGATAAGCTGAAAGGGTTACGGTTCGCTGAATAGTTACGGGCTTAAAATCAATATCAGAAAAAGTCTCCCAGGTTATTTCCCGGGGAGGCTTTTTTTGTTTTCAATATATTGGCTGGGGGATTCTCCAAATTGTTTTTTGAAACATTCCCTGAAATACTTCGGAGAAGTGAATCCTGTTTGATAAGCAATTTCAGTGATGTTTAAATCACTTTTCAATAAAAGTTTGGCTGCTTGGTTTAAACGGATGTCACGAATGAAATCGTTTGGAGTTTTTCCGGTAAGATTTTTTAGTTTTTTGAAAAATGGACTTCGGCTCATGCCTGCATTTTTAGATAGGTCATCTACTTTTAAATCCGGATTGGATACATTTGCTTTTATGAATTCGATGATTTCCAGTAGAAAGGTTGCATCTTTATCTTCTGTTACAAATTCTTCCGGTTCTAGAGCGGACAATGTTGCATAGCGGCGGGATATAAGCTCCCTACTTTTTAATACGTTCTTGATTTTTGTTTTTAAAATTTCCGGATTGAACGGTTTGGTGATATAATCATCAGCACCGACTGTCAGGCCTTCTATCTGGTCGGTTTCTGAACTCAAAGCTGTTATCATAATGAAAGGGATGTGGCAAGTTTGTATGTCCTGTTTGATTTGTACACAAAGTTGCTTTCCATCTATTTCTGGCATCAGAATATCGGAAATAATAATATCCGGACTGTCTTTTCGCGCTATATCCAGTGCTATGGCTCCATTTTCCGCTTCTATTACGTTATACTTATTATTCAGAATACTCTTAATAAATTCCCGGAGATCATGGTTGTCTTCTGCTATCAATATGGTTGGGAAACTTGAATTGGTTTCCTGAATATCCTGTTCGTTCAGCATTTTCGTTAGATATGCCCGGTCTTTTTCTTTATTAGGTCGATTGTTCTTCTCAACTGTCGGGATAATTATTACTTCATTTGTTGTTGCATTTTTATAAGGGATGTGAATGGTGAATATTGTACCTTTATTCACTTCGCTTTCCATATCGATACTTCCATGATGTAACTCTACCAGACTCTTCACTAATGACAGGCCGATACCGGTACCATTAGGTATATCTCCGTCTAACTGGTAGAAGCGATCGAATATAACCTTTTGCTTATTAACGGGAATTCCTTTCCCTGTGTCTTTTACCGAGAGGCTTAATAAATTACCTTTTTCCAGTGTAACACAAACTTCTACTGTCCCATTTTCAGGAGTATATTTTATGGCGTTTGAAATTAAATTGTATAGTATTTTTTCTATAATATTGGGATCGATAGAGCAGACAAAATCATCTTTGTCGGCATGAAAGATGAGTGTAATATTTTTCTCTCCGGCTAAAGGCTGGAAGTATGCAACACCGTGTTTAATGGAAGATATAATGTCTATATTAATCGGATTAAAGGTGAAGCAACCGGACTCTACTTTTGAAAAATCCAGAAGCCTGTTCACTAAGTCCAGTAGTTTATAAGCATTGTTTTTTATTGTAGTGAGATAATTCTCTCGGAGGGAAACTCTGCCTTTAGTATTACTTATGGCTTCCAAAGGGCTGATAATAAGCGTTAATGGCGTTCTGAATTCGTGGGTGATATTGGAAAAGAACTGTGATTTTAACTGGTTTAATTTTTCTAGTTGTGCCCGTTCGAACTGTTCCCTGTTAAGCTGATTTTGCATTTTCAACCGATTAGTATAAATTCTGATTGAAATAAAAATAATACCTCCGATTATTATTGTATAGATAAAATAAGCCCATGTTGTTCGCCACCAGGGAGGAAGTATCGTTATTTTCAGAGAGGCTCCTTTTTCGTTCCAGACACCGTCGTTGTTGGAGGCTTTAACCCGGAACAGGTAAGTTCCGGGGTTTAAATTCGTATAGGTTGCCATGTGTTGTGTCCCGACATAGTGCCAGTTATTGTCGTAATTTTCTAATTTATAGGCGTATTGGTTTTTAGGTGTGTTTGTATAGTTGAGTGCAACGAAGTCTATGCTGAAAATAGACTGTTTAAACGGGATTGTTATCTCTTTGTTTGAAGGGACAGGGATACGTGATATATCCCCATTTGTTTTATTTTGGGGGGAATCATCATATAACCGGTAGTGAGTAATGATAACCCCAGGGGCATAAGGATTCATTTTTATTTGATCCGGACGGAAACAGTATATTCCGTCTACACAACCAAAGAAGAAAGTTCCGTCGGCACCTTTTTCGAAACTCATATCATTGAATTCAGTTCCGACAATTCCATCTTTTAGTCCGAAGTTTATGAATTGGTAAGAAGACAGATTCAGGCAACTGAGTCCGCGATCGGTCGATATCCAGAGTTTATTATTCGGTTCGTCATACAATAAGCCTTTGATACTTTCGCTTGGCAGTCCGTCTTCCACCTGAAATATTCGATGTTTTTGTTCTTTGTGTGAATATTTGATGAGCCCTTGCCGTGTTCCAAGCCAAAGCGTATCTTGGATTGGGCAGATCGGGATAATTGTGTTTGCCAGTGAATAGGGTTGTTCTTGGTTGGCGAGAAAATTTCTTGTAAAAGAATCCTCTTCCGGATCGTATAAATATAGTCCACAGTTTGTTGCTACCCAGAGTTGGTGGTTGTCGTCTTCGATAACCGAGGTTATCAGATCGGGATAAATGTATTTTTTTAGTTCTTTCGTATTCCCGGGGAGAGTATGTAACTTCGGATCGTAGCAGAACAGTCCGCTGTTATCTGTTCCTATCCATATTCTGTGTTGAGAATCTTCATACAAAGATTTGATTGAGCTTGATGGGGATAAGCTCTTTTCTATTAGTTTGTTTATTGGTTCGGTTAAGTTTCTGGGACCGGATATGATTAGCGATTTTTTGTAAGTGCCCAGCCACAATAAACCCCGGCTATCTTTCAGAATGGTATTGATTGTTGTTTCGCTTAGTTGAGGGGCTATTTGGTTTATAGCAGTATTGTCAATTTTATAAGTTCTGCTATCCAGCGAATAGACTCCTTTTGTATTTAATCCGGCTAATATTGATTGATTATCCAATGTCTCCAATGCAAAAACACAATGGATAGTAGAAGGCGTATTATACTTGGGTGAAAGCGACAAGTGTACAAACCTGTTCCGGTTCGGATCAAATTTATTTATTCCACCATTGATCGTTCCTATCCATATTGTTTGTGTGGAATCTACATATAATGAAGTGATTCCTTCCGAATTGAGATTTACATTTTTGTGTGTATTGTTTATATATTGAAATTCGTCAGTATATATATTGTAGCAAGCAAGACCATCTTCTTCGGTTCCTAACAAGGCAAAAGTATCTTTATAAAAATGAATGTCCAGAATGGTCTGTCCGGATAGTTTGTTAAGGTTTTTCCCGTATAGATAAAAGCCGTGACTTTGTGTACCTATCCAAAAATTTCCTTTTGGATCAGTAGCAATGGTTGTGACTGTCTCAGAATTGAATGTTGAGTCGATTGCAGTTTGATAAAAGGTTTCTTCGATAGGATCGAAGTGTATGATACCCTTATTTCTTCCTCTTATCAGTAAAGAACTTTTGTCCTGCTCAATAGCCTTGATTCCCTGAGAAGCTCTATATATTTTGAGTCCTTCTGTGTTTAGGTCGAATGAAATCAGACACCCTTCTTCTGTTCCGATCCATAAAGTATTATTTCTGTCCTCAAAAAGAGAGGAGATGTTGTAGTTGGAATGTGGGCTATCCGTGGTTTCGAAGTTGAATTGTTCGAAACAGTCTTTTTCCGAAATGTATTTGCATAGGCCTGTATTTGTTCCGATCCAAAGATTGTCTTTTGAGTCCTGATATATGTAGGAGATGTAATTATTAGGAATTGATGTCGAATCATTTTGTATATGATTGTATATGGTCATTTCGTAGCCATCGTATTTATTGAGTCCGTTTTTAGTGCCGATCCAAATGAGTCTGTCCTTATCCTGCTTAATATCTGTGATATAGTTTTGGGATAATCCATCGGCTATTGTTATGTGTTCAAACCAGAAATCTGGAAAGTTTATTCCGCTTACCTGGAAAACAAAGAAAAGGATTGATAATATTATCAAATTTGTAATTCGTATCATCTTTATAATTTTGAGCCTTAGTACTAGGAGAACTATGTTATCAAAATTCATTTTTCAGACCAGTCAATAAGTTTATTCCTATGGATAGTCGTCTTGGAAAAGGCTTGTTTTTCTTTATAACTACTCCAGATTTAACCTAAAGTTCATTTGTGCATATATGTTATATAATATATACAATCTATAACATATTTGTATCACGTCTTTTAGATAGAACTATAGGGTATTATTAGAAAAATGAATAAAAATACGTTATATTTGCCCATATTAACATAGTTCTCCTAGGACTATAGTATTATTATGTATTTTGCTAATGCCTTGTTAATTATTTGTTTATGATCGGCTTAGTACAATCTTATCCCTATAAAAACCAATTTTTATCCCTTCAAGTACAATATTATCTTCTGTTAAATCTGATTTGCTCCTATTGAATTTTGTGGTAACTGTAATTTCGCCCTCAGTAATGTTAATCTAAATTAAAGAAAGGAGGGCTATTAGGAGATAGTAAAAATTATCACAGTTCAAACAGGGTTATAAGAACAGTCGTTAATCTACGAATAAATTATGACCCTTTGCTACAAACAGAAAATGAATTTAATCAACTATTAATAATAACATTATGAAGAACACAGGTTTTTATCTGTTATCTAATCAAAAAGTTTTAAAGCGTTCGCTTTTATTTGTTTCGCTGAGCAGTGCTTTGATGGGAGGAGGACCTAGTTTATGGGCTGCCGGTTCACCTGAAAACGACAATCTGGTCGTAGAAAAGTATGCCGCTAAACAGCCCGGGGTAGATCTTCTCGCTGACGATAGGGAATGGACTATCCAGGGGCAGGTTGTAGAAAATGTAGAACCACCGGTTCCATTGGCAGGTGTGAATGTTGTGATCAAAGGTACAACCATAGGTACGGTGACCGACATTAATGGATATTTTAATATTAAAGCTAAACGAGGTGACATATTGGTATTCAAATACATCGGTTTTAAAGATTATGAACATGTCGTTTCACGTGCTATCAGTAACTTGACAGTTTCTTTGAGTTCCGACTCTGAAGAAATTGATGAAATCATCGTTACTGGTTTCTCGTCGGAAAAGAGAATGAACTCAGTTTCCGCTGTGTCTACACTGGACGTTACGAAGAACATGGCGACGAAACCCATCACTTCTTTATCACAATCTTTGCAGGGAGGTATTACCGGTTTGAACGTATCGCAAAGTTCCGGTCTACCGGGTGCCGATGCTGCAACTATTAAGATTCGTGGTATATCTTCATTGATGACGAATAACGATCCTTTGGTGTTGGTAGATGGTATTCCGATGGATATGAACCAACTGGATCCGAATACGATTGAAAGTGTTACTGTTTTGAAAGACGCTGCCGCATCTGCTATTTATGGTGCTCGTGCTGCCAATGGTGTAATTGTGGTTAAGACCAAACGTGGTTTGCCGGGAAAAGTAAATGTTTCTTATAATGGATATGTAGGTATTCAACAGGCTACTTATTTGCCGAAAATGGTAGATGCCGCTACTTTTATGGAAATGTCGAATGTGGCTAACCAAAATATCGGTGGTGACCCGACGTATTCACAAGAAGCTATCGATGCTACTCGTAACCAAACGGATCCGATTAAGTATCCGAATATGGACTGGATGGATTTCTTGTTTAAAAACGGTTTGATCCATAGTCACTCTGTGGGTATTTCTGGAGGTAGTAACCTGGCGCGTTTCGCTTTGACTGTAAACTATTTGAACAACGAAGGTTTGATAGAAAAGTCTAAATTTGACCGTTTGAATATCCGTGCTAACACGACTGTCAACTTGTTGGATAACCTGTCTGTTGATATGGACTTCAATTCATACCGTACCAACAAGTATGAACCGATGTATCGAGATGAATCTTATACGAAAGATATTATTCAGTATGCTTATAGAACTCCGCCAACGATCATAGGCAGATATCCAATGAAAGAAGGTAGTGATATTGTTTACTATGGTAATCGCCCGGAACAACGAAACCCGGCTGCTATGTTAGATCGTGGCGGCGAATTCAAAGCATTGGAAGATAATATTAGTATTAATTTAGCACCGCGTTATGAAGTATTACCTAAGTTGATCTTGCGGGGTCAGTATTCCTATCGTATCAGTAGTACCGCAAATAACAGAAGAAGACGTTCTTACAATTTTTTTGATTATGAAACGGGTGCCCTTTTGCAAACATGGGGAGCTATTAATGCAGCTGGAAAAGATAGAACCAGTTATTACTATATCGGTGGAACGGCTGAATATACATTTGAAAAAGACAAACATCGTTTGTTTGCCATCGGTGGTTATAATCAGGAGTTGACGAATAAAGGTGACTGGGATCAGTGGTCAATGGTATCAATGTTTGCAAAAGCTAATTATACATTTAATGATCGTTATCTGATTGAAGGTACTGTGCGTCGTGACGGTTCTTCTCGTTTTGGTAAAGGGCACAAGTTTGGTGTATTCCCCTCTGTCGGTTTGGGATGGAACTTGCATGAAGAAAACTTCATGAAGAACAATTTGAAGTTTGTAAATAACTTCAAAGTCAGGGGGTCATTTGGATCATTAGGTAATGAGAACATTGATAAATTGTATAAGTATCAAAGCTTGATTTCTTCAGGAGATGGAACGGAAACAGTCTATGGTAACCCTAATTTGACATGGGAAACCGTTCAGATGTTGAATGTAGGTGCTGATATTCGTTTGTTTAAAGATTTGGATATCACGATCGATTATTATAACAAATTGACTAAAGACTTGATTCTCGAACCGCCTATCTCTTTTATCGGTGGTTCCGGCACTGTGTTCTTGAATTCGGGTGAGTTGAGAAATAAAGGTTGGGAAATCGATGTGAATTATGGTAAACAATTGACTAAAGATTTTGGATTTAATATCCATGGTGGTTTGAGCCACAATGAAAACAAAATTGAAAGCTTGTTTGGTGGCCCCTATTATAATGGCGGATCAATCAATAAAGAAGGATATGCATTGAATAGCCATCTTGTTTATCCGACTGCTGGTTTATTGCAGGAAAGTGACTTTACGAAAGATGCTTCCGGGAAATGGATTCCTAAAGAAGGCGTTGTTATTTGGGACGGTCAGCAGCCGGGTGATATCCATTACCTCGATACGGATAACGATGGTAAAATTACCGCCGACGACCGTGTGATCCGTGGGGATAGCCAACCTTCATTGAACTATTTTGCTAACGTTTCATTGGATTGGAAAAAATGGAACTTAGAAGTTTTATTCCAGGGGGTAACGGGAGTTGATGCTTATTATTCACAACCTTACTCATTTGGTTTGGATATTACCGGTGACGGTATGGTCCCTTTGTCAGCACAGACTGATTATTGGACACCGACCAATACGGGTGCGCGCTATCCACGTTTGGCTCCGAATGCTACGTATGGTAATAATGCACACCAGTCTGATTTTTGGTTCTTCGATGCCGGTTATTGCCGTGTGAAATATATTCAGTTGGGATATACGTTTGATCAGCTCGGATTAAAGAAATTAGGAGTATCCAGCATCCGCGTGTATGTGAATGCTCAAAATCCGTTCACATTTGCCAAAGACGATTTGGTAGATCCGGAAAGTAGAGGCCAGATGGGAGAGTATCCGTTGGTGAAGACCTATTCTTTTGGTGTTAATTTGAATTTCTAAATAAGATTGTATCATGGAATTAAAAAATATTTTCAGTAAAAAGGTTTTAACCTTACTTTCTGCGTCTATTCTTTTCTGTGGTTGTGAAGATTTCTTGACGCGAGATCATCCAACAGCGATAACGGATGAAGACTTCTGGGGAACCGTCGGCGAATGTAATGCTGCATTGTCTTCTTGTAAGTATTGGCCACGGGGTACCTATCACTACGATGCACCTTATTTCTCACTGGTTCACTTGGAAGGGGCTACCGACAATATGTATTGGTCGGGTAACTTCAAGGGGGAAATTGCCAACTTAGGAAATGGTTCGGCTACTACCACTACAGGTGGGTATATGAATGATTTGTGGACGCAATACTATATGCGTATTCGTCGTTGCAACCGTTTCTTGGATCATGTGGATGCTGCTTATTTTGTAGACGAAAAAGAACGGGAGAGAATGATTGCAGAAGCACGTGTTTGGCGTGTTTGGTATCATATCCAGTTGTTGATGTATTATGGAATGAACGATGGTATTCCAATTCAGGATAAAGTCTTGAATGGCGATGAAATCTATAAAAGCCGCAATACGATTGATGAATGTTTAAACTTTATCAATAGTGAATTGGATGCGGTGATTGCCATCCAAGATACGGAGAATAAAGTTTTTCCATTTGTGTGGGATAGAGACCGTCGCGATCGTATGTGTAAAGCATACGCATTGATGTTGAAGATGGATGTGAATTTGCAATTCAAACGCTATGATGTGGTTAAAGCAGCAGCTAAGACATTCATCGAACATCCGGATAATAGTTTTGAGTTGTATTACTCTGCTGAAACAGATGATGATCCGGGTAAGAACTATCGCGATATGTTCCGTTATAAGGGACAAGACAATAAAGAACGTATCATGTATGTTGGAAGCGGTTGTTCGGAAGCTTGGTTCCGTAATGCTCCGCAGAGTTTGGGAGGACAGGGGGCTGCCAGTGTTTTGAGATCGTTGGTAGATGAATATGAAACGGCTGATGGTGTCGCTTTGAAAGACCTGCCTGCTGCAGAGCGTGAAAAGTTGCAAAAGGATCCATTGGCGGTAGCACGCGACCCGCGTTTGTATGAAACTGTAGTTTTACCGGGTGATAATAGTTCTTTCATAGATTATGTATATGAACCGTTCAAAGACGGTGCCGACCAAGTTGGAAAAGTGGGTGCATCTCGTACTGGTTATTGGGCTAAGAAGTATTTGAACGAAGAAGACCGATCTAATAATGGTAATGGTAGCTTATATTTCCCGCTATACCGTTATGCAGAAGTCTTGTTGGATTATGTAGAATCTTTGGTTGAAACAGGCGATTGGCAGAATCCGGATGTTGAGAAATACATCAATATGATTCGTAATCGTGCCGGTATGCCGAATATGGACAAAGCGGTTTATAATACACAGGAAAAGGTGCGTGAACTGTATCGTCGCGAACGTCGTGTTGAGTTTGCTTTCGAAGGAAAACGCTACTTCGACATCCGTCGTTGGGGTATTGGTAATGAAACCATGAATGGCTCAGCTTTGGGTGCTTGGAACCCGACAACCAATGCGTATGTTCAGGTTGAAAACCGTGCTTGCACATTCCCGAAATACAATGCTTGGCCTATCCCTCAAACCGAGGAAACGGCTAATCCGAATATTGAGCAGCCGACAGGGTGGTAAATAAACTCAAAACAGTGTATCAAAATTCCGTTTATGGAGTTTTGATACACTCCTATTAATTTTAATAGTATAAATTTTAAAATATGAAAGCCATGAAAACTGTATTCTCCTTATTATCTTGTTGCCTATTCTTTATGGCACAAACTATTAATGCACAGCTAGCTGAAGAATTAAAGAAAGATTTAGAAATTGCATTTGCTCATTATGGAAGTCCTCCTTCTCATATTAGTACATTGGATTTCTGTGAACTTGAAATACGAAGTAAAAGTGGACAACATTCCGTTAAGGTTGGACGATGGTATGGAGATTTTCATGCTATGCAAGAGGGTTGTTTTACCAATAGTGTGAAAGGTCGTTTTTTAAAAACAGGAACATGTACCGTTTATGCGGATTGTGGTTCTGTGGCTATCTCACGAACATTTGAAATATCCGATCCGTATCTGACAAGTAACAGTACAATTTTGTCTTATGGAAAGGAAGCAACGGTAGAAGTAACTAATCTCCCACGGGAAAAAGTGATCATAAACTGGCTTGTTTCTGATGGCTTGGAAATCGTTTCCGGACAAGGAACGACAAAAGCGGTATTTACCACCAAAAAGAATGTTTCCTCCTATGAATATATTGTAGCCAATGTACAATCAGAAGTGTGGATAGTTTCTTTAAGAAATAACGTGAATGTGATAGAGAGACCTCAATCTGACGAAATCCAAGTAGCACGAACCTCATCCAATAGTTTTATTCTGAATGTTGATCAAGAACCGGTATCTTCTTCTCCTTTGAAATATGAATTGTATGACCAGATGAGAGGCTCTTTAATGAGAAAAGGCATGGTTGAATCTAAATCCGGAGTTCTAAACTTTGAAAATGTTCCCAAAGGAGTATATGTGTTGAAATTATATTTGGATGAGAAAAATATTCAAACTCGAAAGATCCTTATAAATTAGTTACATTAAAGAAATAACCTGACACAGCGCCGTTGTTGTGCCTTAAATTAACATATCATGAGTGCATTCACAAAATTCTGGAAAGTATGGTTGAACTTGAACCTGCTTACCAAAGACGTAGAGAACGATTACACAGCAGAAGTATCTACTGTAGGGAAAACATCACGCAACGAAGACATCGCGAAACAGATTATCGAGGAAGGTTCTGAGATAAAGTATGATACTTTATTGTCTGTCATCAACCAGCACGACCGTATTATCCGTGAATTGTTGCAAAACGGCACCAGCGTATTGACCGGGGTTGCCCAATATACACCGAGCGTATTGGGTGTGTGGAATAGTTCTACTGAGAAGTATAATCCCGAGAAGCACAAGGTTTCAGTCAGTATAAGCCCTTCAGCCGAGCTGCGGAAAGCTCTTTCGGTAGTTGGCTTGGAAGTGCTGGGCGTGAAAGACAGTACCGCGCGTATCGGTTTGGTGACTGATACGGTTACCGGCTTGACCGACGGTTCGATGACACCGGGCGACGATATCTTGATCTCCGGCGAAAAGATTCGGGTTGCCGGAGAAGCTGAAGGTGTCGGTGTATTCTTTATTGATTCGAAAGGCGTGGAAACGGCTGTGACCCGTCGCTTGACACAGAATGATCCGAAGACGGTGATTGCCCGTGTGCCAGCAGAATTGGCCGAAGGCACATATACGCTCCGTATTGTCACGCAGTATTCCAATAGTAATACCTTATTGAAGGCTCCGCGTGTGATTGAATACGAGCATGCTTTGCGCATTGGCAACGGTGGAGGCAGCGACCGTCCGGAGATCGAATAATTTGTTCGATCGACAGACGTACACCTGTTCGACTGACAGAGGCGTTTCTGTTTGATCGACAGGCGTACGTCTGTTCGGTTGATAGAGGATAGTAATCCGGTGATAAGGGTGTTGGATTATGGGAAACTTTTTAAGTGAACGAGAATTATAAAAATAGGAGGAATACAGGGATGAAGTTTTTCCAACATATAGTATTGGTTTTATTATTTGTTAATTTGGTTGCCTGTTCGGAGACAGGGCGTGTGATTGATTATCCGGTGGTGGAAAAGACGAATACAAACGCTTTGGAACTTTACCGGGTCGAAGTTTCCGATACGGCAACCATTTTACAGATGGCCTTGTATAATAGGCCAGGTGAGTTTGCGCTTCTTTCTTCTGAGGTGAGTTTGATGGGGAAAACGACTGGTAAGACGTATCGTTTGACGAATGTTTCCGGATGTGAGTTGGGAAAGAAGATAATAATGCCTGCTTCCGGATGCTGTTGGGTAACTTTGCAGTTTGAACCAGTATCGCCGAAAGATAAGTTTATCGACTTTATCTCTTTGAAGGATAATTGGGATCTCCGTTTGGAAGGGATTCATTTGAAACCGATCGAGCAACCACGTAATACGTTTGAATGTGTGCTGGAAGGCGAAGTAAAGGATTGGCCCGAATGTAGCCGTTTACTGCTGACGGAGGCCTGTAAGCAAGATGTTGCAAGGCAGTACTCCATACCGGTGGTTGATGGAAAATTCCGATATACGCTCCGTGACAGTGTAAACCGGCTTTATCAACTATGTTCCTGGCATGATTATATGAATAATGGTTTTTATCCGGTTGATTTTATCTCGGAGAAAGGGAAAACCCATTTCAAACTTTATAACGGGGATGCGGTTGAAACTTCCGGTATCCAATCGGATTCACCTTTGAACAAGGAATTACAGCATGTGAAGGAAGGTTCTATCATGGATCCGTTGTTTTCCAAACGAAGACAATTGATGCAGGATAAGCAATACTACTTGTCGGAGATTCATGCGTTGAAAGACAGGGTAGACCAGGAAAGCGACGAATCGATTCGTGAGCAATTGATGGAAGATGGAAGAGCCTATTTCGAGAAGGGAGATGGTATGACCGAACAGGCTCGGTCATTGGAGAAAGAGATTAACGAGAGCTTTCAGAAGGAGAAGGAACGAAACATAGCGTATATCCGTACGTATCCCACCCTTGTCGGGCTGTGCCTGTATAAATATTGGCTGTTTAGGGAAATAGGTATATTTAAATCTCAACCGTCCCTTTCCAATATACCGATGTTTGAAGAGATATTTGAAAATTTGTATAAAGAGCAGTATGCTTCTCATCCATATATTAAAGAGATAGGTAATAACTTGGCCGGTCTCCAATTAAAAAAGGGCGACCCTTTCGTTGACTTTGTGGCCCCCGACGTGGAGGGCAATTCTCATCGGTTGTCGGATTTGATACAGGGAAAGTATGCCTTGCTGGATCTGTGGTCTTCTTGGTGTAGTCCTTGCCGTGCTTACTCGAAACTGATTATCCCAACTTATGAAACCTATAAGGATAAAGGATTTACTGTTGTAGGAGTTGCTCGCGAAGCCAACAGTACAGGTCCCTTGGAAAAGGCGTTGCAGCAGGACCAATATCCTTGGATCAATTTGGTGGATCTGAATGGCCAGGTTGGTGTTTGGGAAATGTATGGAGAAACTGGTGCCGGTGGGCGTTTCCTGATAGATCCGGAGGGAAAGATTTTGGCATTGGATCCGTTACCGGAACAGGTGGAGAAGTTGTTGAAAGAACATATTCAGTAGTTTGTCATGAGAAAAAGTCTTGTATTAGGTTTGATGCTCTGCATACTGGGTGGTTGCAGCCATAAAAAAGAAAAGGCCGACCTGCCTGTTATAGCTCTCGATTGCAACCAGCTTTCCAGTATTCATGACTGGGGCGTATTGGATCGGTTGGAGATTGTCCGGCTGGATAGTGAGGAGGCTCTTTTCGGGGATATAGACAGGATTGTCAGATATAAAGACCGGATTTATTTGATGGATGCGAATAAGACACGCACTGTCTATATTTATGATCTTTCCGGAAAGTATATCAATAAGATTTCAAAGTATGGGCAAGGACCGGATGAGTATTTGCAATTGGCTGATTTATATATCGATCCGACAGATGCCAGTTTGAATGTGGCTACACGGATCGACCGGAAAATCATGAAGTTTGATTTGGATGGTAAACAGCTTCGGAAAGTGATCGGTACCCCTAAGGCTTTTACTCGGCTTACACAGTTCAAAGATCGTTATGTCGGGTATATGGGAAATTATATCCAGGATTGTGAAAATCCGTATAACGTGTGGGTTCTGTCTGAAAAGATGGAGACGAAGCAGAAGACTTTCATGATTCCCGCCTCATGGAATAGTTTCGACTTGGGCAGCCGATATCCGTTTTCTTCCTTTCAATCGGATTTTTATTATACGAAAGCATTGGACTATACGGTTTATCAAATGGATGAAGCGGATGGCAGTTTCTTCCCTAAATATCGGTTTGATTTGGGCGACAGGAGTTGGCCCGAAGATGCCAAAGAAGCTCAACCATACGAAGAACTGCGGAGGAGTAATCCGGTCTGTAAATATGTGGTTGGTTTCAGAGGGTTTCAGGAAACGGAACATTACTTGTTGGCTCCTTTCATCCTTGACGGGCAACAGGTCATGGGCGTTTACGACAAAAAGGAGGGTAAAAGCCGTGTCGTTTCTTTGGATACTTATACGGATGAGTATTTGATCAGTTTCGGTGAGGTGATCGGGATGGACGCTACAGCTATTTATTCGTTGGTGCCTGCCTGGTATTTGAAAGATCTTTGGGTGGGGCGGAATGAATATAATGATTTTGAGGCGAAGTATCCGGAACAGGTCAAGCGGTTACGGGAAAAGTTTGATTCGGTAGATGAAGAGGGTAATCCTTTTTTGTTGATTCATTATTTAAAATGAAGTGGAAAAATTATTAAAAGAACATTTGAATAAAACATTATAACGGATTTATATGAAGAAGAAAATTTTAAGTAGTTTGATTTCCGGGAAGTTATTGGCAGTGTTCTGTTTGCTGTCTTGTTCGGATAATAATAATCCGATTACGGAAGAACCGGATCCGGAAGAACCCGGGATAGAAGTGGTGGAGCCGGAGTTGTTCCGGGCAAATCGCATATTCATCAGGCATGGGCTGCAACTGCAATGCTGGGTGGCAACCGACAATTATGAATTAGGAGGGAAGGCCGGGCAACCTGCCTATAACCTGTCGATTCCGGATTGGAAGCTGACGGGGTTTACCGGGCCTACTTTCTATGGACCGCCCTTGATTAATACCTCTTATTTCAAGGAATTTCCTGATAGCCAGTGGGCAATAGCGAAAGCGCCTCATGCCGATCAGTTGAAGAAAGGGCCGACAGATTATGAAAAGAAGAACGGATTCCTTTCGGAAGACCAGTTGAAGTATTTGAATAACCTGACTACGATCTGTTTCGGGGACGAAGAACACTACTCGTTTGAGGTGGCGAAGTTTTTGAAAGAGTGGTATGATGTGGCACGTCGTTTGTATCCGGATGTCTTGGTTCATAATAATCAATATCCCAATCAGTGGACTCGGGAAAATCTGTTGACTTACATCAAACTTGCCAAGCCGGATTTGTTGACCTACGATTGGTATTATTTCCATACATGGGATAAGGATAATTATATAGGAGCCAAAGACATGGCCGGACATCTGGCCGAATACCGCGATCTGGCGTTAGGCGGATGGGAAGGCAACAAGAAAGATTATATGGCGTTCGGGCAATATTCGCAAGGGTATGTCAACGAAGGAACCTATAAACTGACCGAGTCGCAATTGCGCCTGTATTATTATATGACCTGGACGTTTGGCGGGAAGTGGCTGAACTGGTTCCGCTTTTTACAAGGGGATGGTTATGGCGGACAAACGGCACCGACCGACTGGTCACTGTTGCTGGAACAGGGGATGCCCGGGCATCCGACCAAACACATGGATTGGGTGAACCGTTGCAATCGCGAGAGCCTGCATATTGGCGATTATTTGGTGCGTTTGAAAACAACCGATGTCCGTTATGTGCCGGGTACCACCAAATATACGGAAGGCAAACCGGGGATGATTTCCGTTCTTAATCCGGAGGCTTCGTTCTTAAAAAAGGCTGAGGGCAGGATCGTGTCGGAGCCGGAGGAAGGTGCCGATTTGTATGTAGGTTTCTTTGATGTCATACCGAAGGAAGAGCAGGGCGACCCGGGCTTCTTCAAGGAAGGCGAAAAGACGTTTTTCATGGTCACCAACGGGTATGCTTCGAAGTTGGAGGAAGAGGCTGCTCCTTTGACTCAGCGTGTCCGGTTGGGTATAGACTTAGCTGAAGCCGGTGCCACAGGCTGTTGTTGGATAAATCCGGAGACAGGTAAAAAAGAACCACTGGAGGCTATAGGTAAAGAAGATGATACGACCTATTTTCAAGTGGATTTGCAGGGAGGGAGCGGAGCTTTATTTATGGTAGAATGAACAGATTGATAAAATAAATAGAAGATGAAAAAAGATTGTTTATTATTGGTTTTGATCGCATTATTTAATTTAACAGGTTGTGAACGGCCGAAAGCGCCGGAGGCATGCGGACCTGTTCCGACGGAAGCCCAACTTAAATGGCAGGAACTGGAGCGTTATGCTTTTATTCATTTCAGTATGAATACGTTTACCGATATGGAATGGGGATATGGTGATAAAGATCCCCAATTATTCAATCCGTCGGAACTGGATTGCAGGCAGTGGTGTCGGTTATTTAAGGAGGCTGGAATGAAAGGGGTTATTCTGACGGCAAAACATCATGATGGTTTTTGTTTGTGGCCTTCGGCTTATACGGATTATAGTGTGAAACAATCTCCGTGGAGGAATGGTAATGGGGATTTAGTGCGTGAACTGGCTGACGCCTGTAAAGAATATGGATTGAAGTTGGGTATTTATCTTTCTCCCTGGGATAGAAATCATAAAGAATATGGAACGGAAGCTTATATCACTTATTTCAGAAATCAACTGAATGAGCTATTGACGAATTACGGAGATATTTTTGAAGTCTGGTTTGATGGTGCAAATGGCGGTTCCGGTTATTATGGCGGGGCGGATGAAACACGTAGCGTAGATCGTAAGACCTATTATGACTGGCCCGGTACCAATCAATTGGTAAAAAAATTACAGCCGGATGCCGTAATTTTTAGTGATGCAGGTCCTGATGTCCGTTGGTGTGGAAACGAGGCCGGATGGGTAGGCGAGACAAATTGGAGCACGCTTCGAAGAGAAGAAGTTTGGCCGGGATGGCCTCATTATCAGCAGTTACAGAATGGACATGAAGATGGTTCGTATTGGGTGCCGGCAGAAGTGAATGTTTCTATTCGTCCGGGTTGGTTCTATCATGAAGAGCAAGATGATCAGGTGAAGACTGTCGATCAGTTACTCGATGTGTATTATCATTCGGTCGGTCGTAATGCTACCTGGAATTTGAATATTCCGATCGACAAACGTGGGTTGGTTCACCCGACCGATTCTGCTGTCCTAATGGAAGTTGCAAAGATCTTACAGAATAACTTCAAAGAAAACTTAGCACAACAAGCAGAGGTCAGGGCTTCGAATGTGAGGGGGAAAGATTTTGCTGCTGCTCATTTAATCGATGGAAATAAAGATTCTTATTGGGCAACGGATGACGAGGTGACTTCTGCTTCTGTGGAGTTTGATTTTAAAGTTCCTACCGCGATCAATCAATTCCTGGTGCAGGAATATATTCGCTTGGGACAGCGTGTAAAAGCGTTTACTTTGGAAGCCTTTGTCGGTGATGAATGGCAGGTTGTGGCTACGGGTTCGACAATCGGATATAAGCGAATCTTGCGTTTCCCAACAGTGGAGACACAAAAACTTCGTTTCACGATTAATGAAGCAAAGGCTTGCCCGTTATTATCGAACATCGAATGTAATTGTTGCTCTTACGATTGAATGTGCGGAATTAGATGTGGTAATTGAATAACTATTCTTATCTTCGGGCACTAATTGTAAATATGTTTGAAATAGAATGAAGAAGTCATTACATGCATTTTTAATGACGGGAATAGTCTGTATAAGTATTTCTTGTTCCCGTCAGTCTGTAAGTGAGCGTGATACGCTTGCCTTGATTCCTGTTCCGCAGGAAATGAAAGTAAACTCTGATTCTTTTACGCTTACCCGTAATGCTGCGATTACGCTCGATCAGTCGAATCAGGCATTGGTGGGAATTGCCGAATATTTGAATGAGAAAATTTCACCTGCTACAGGTTTTGAGCTTCCGGTAGAAAAGCATGGGAAAATAGAATTCAAGCTGGTGGAGGATGCGTCTTTAGGAGATGAAGGCTATCAGTTGAAAGTGAAACATTCAGATATCCTTATTACTGCCAATAAGCCTGCGGGTATCTTTTATGGTGTGCAAACACTGTTACAGATGTTTCCGGCAGAGATTAAAAGCAAGACTGTGCAGCCTGAAGATAAGAAATGGACTATTCCTTGTGCTGAAATCACTGACAAACCCCAGTTCCCCTGGCGCGGGCTGATGCTCGATGTTAGCCGCCACTGGTTTACCAAGGAAGAAGTTTTGAAGTATATTGATGAACTGGCCGAATACAAGATGAATGTCTTCCACTGGCACCTGACGGACGATCAGGGATGGCGGCTGGAAATAAAGTCCTTGCCGAAGCTGACGGAAGTTGGTGCCTGGCGTGCTCCCCGTGTGGGCCAATGGTGGCAGCGTGAACGTCAGCAACCGGGAGAGGAGACTACCTACGGCGGTTTCTACACCCAGGAGGATGTGAAAGAAGTGCTGGCCTATGCAGCCAAACGTTATGTACGTGTTATTCCTGAAATAGACGTGCCCGGACATAGCGTCGCAGCGTTGGTCGCTTACCCGGAACTGGCCTGTATGAAAGCCCCGGATGCCGTGAATGTCGGAAATAAGTTCTATGGGGAAGATGAAAATACGCTTTGTATCGGAAAGGATTATACATTCGAGTTCATGGATAAGGTACTGACGGAAGTTGCCGCCCTTTTCCCGGATGAATATGTACATATCGGCGGTGACGAATGTTTTAAAGGTTTCTGGCATAAATGTCCCCGTTGCCAGGCCCGCATGAAGGCTGAGAACCTGAAGAATGAAGAAGAGCTGCAAAGTTATTTCATCCACCGGATGGGCGATTTGCTGAAGTCGAAAGGAAAGAAACTGGTCGGCTGGGATGAAATCCTGGAAGGTGGTCTGGCTCCCGATGCGAACGTAATGAGTTGGCGTGGTATGGAAGGCGGTATCAAAGCGGCTAAAGCCGGCCATCATGTGATTATGACTCCGACGGAACATTGTTACCTGGATTTATGGCAGGGGGAACCTTCTGTTGAACCGGATACCTACTCTATGTGCCGTCTGAAAGATTCATACAGTTTCAATCCCATACCGGAAGGCGTTCCGGCCGAAATGGTGCTGGGTGGACAGGGAAATCTGTGGGCTGAATCGCTTCCTACTTTCCGTCATGTCGAATACATGACCTGGCCGCGCGGATGGGCCTTGTCGGAAGTATTATGGAGCGGGCCGTCTAAAACGGATTGGGAGAAATTCTGGCCGCGGGTCGAAAAACATTTTGTCCGTGCCGACCAGGCAGATATAAACTATGCCCGCAGTATGTACAATGCAATTGTGAGCCCGTACTTGCAGGATGGCGTTTTGCAGGTGGAACTGGGCAGTGAGATTGCCGGTACGGATATTTACTATACATTCGATAATACAGACCCGGATAGCCATACTCCGAAATATACCGAGCCGTTGAGCATACCGAAAAATGCAACCTGGTTGCGTATCGTGACCTATCGCGACGGTAAACCGGTCGGCAAGGTAATCACCCTGACAACAAAGGAACTGGCAAAACGTGCCGAGTCCGATAAAAGAACCGGTCACGGGAACCTGACTGTTGACTAACAGGATTTTAACCAGGTTGTAACATCTATGTAACAACTTGGTTTTATCTTTGTGCTCTCTACGCAACCAACAAAGTTAGGAATGAAGATAACAAAATTAATGGCGCTTGTCCTGTTGGCGCTGCTTCCCTTTTTCACGGAAGCTCAGAACACGGAACAAATAGATGCCCGCATCGATTCGCTTGCGGAAGAGACAGCAACGCTGGATAAAATAGTGCAGAAACTAAGTAAATTTAAAGTTTCTGCCTATATCCAGGGTCAATTTCAGTACGGACAGGAGGATGCAACCCTGAAAGTCGGCGATAAGAATGAACATGAGGATAAAGGTTTTAACCGTATCGGTATCCGCCGCGGACGACTGAAGTTTGAATATAATGACGGTATCGGAACCGGAGCGGTACAGATTGAGGCTAACGACAAAGGCGTCAGTTTCCGTGACCTTTATATCGGCATTAAAGACCCCTGGACGAAACGCAGCCAGTTGATGGCCGGTGTCTTCAACCGTCCTTTCGGACATGAGATCGGTTACTCTACCAGTGGCCTGGAATCGCCTGAACGTGCAACGATTATCCAGTATTTCTTCCCGGACGAACGTGACCTGGGTGCTATGCTGACGCTGCGTACCAAAAAAGAAAGTCCTCTCGCTTTCCTCCGTTTGGATGCCGGTCTGTTTGCCGGAAACAGCATCAACCGCGAAACCGATAACCGCAAAGACTTTATCGGCCGTCTGGGTGCTGACAAGGAAATCGGCAACTGGGGTAAATGGGGAGCAGGTATTTCTTATTACAACGGAGGCGTCTACAACCCGACTACAACTGCCTATGAGATGGACGGCAAGCGTTTTATCGAAGTTGATAAAGGTGAAACCGGTACGTATATGAAACGTGAATATATCGGTATGGATGCCCAGTTCAGTTTCTTGAGTTCATGGGGAACAACCTCTTTACGTGCCGAAGGTCTTTTAGGCACACAGCCGGGAATTGCCTCCAGCAGCAAAAGCCCGAATACCGGAACACGTCCGGAGAATCTTCCCGAAAATGCGTTATTCAAACGCCCCTTTATCGGTTATTTCTTCTACCTGGTACAGGACATCGGGACTTCCCCATTCTCTGCCGTACTCAAATATGATGTATACGATCCGAATACGAAGCTGAAAGGAAATGAAATAGGTACGGATAACTCATTTACATCTAAAACAGATTTGGCCCAAAGTACATTAGGCATCGGCGGCTTATACCGCTTCAACAAACATATCCGTGTCCAGGCTTACTACGAATTCAACTTCAATGAAAAGAGCGACTTCGTAAAAGGATATGAGAAAGACCGTAAGGATAATGTGTTGACGGTTCGTTTGCAATACAAATTCTGACTTTTTTATTCACACAAATGTAACACCTGTTTCATGTAGTTGAAATACGTGTGTTGTTCCTTTGCATCAGGAAATTAATTCAAATAAGAGTAATGAAAAAGACGATTCTTTTGGCAGCTATGGCAGCCTGTTTGTTTGCAACGAATGTATTTGCACAGAAAATTAAAGGAAGTGATACCTGTTTGCCGGTCAGCCAGACAGAAGCTGAAAACTTTATGAATAAGAATAAAGGAACCAAAGTGACTGTAACAGGCGGTGGTTCCGGTGTCGGCATCTCCGCCCTGATGGAAGGTACGACCGATATCGCCATGTCTTCCCGTAAAATGAAATTCGACGAGAAAGTCCGTTTGCAGGAAGCAAAGAAGAATGCAAAGGAAGTGGTTATTGCCTACGACGCTCTGGCTGTGGTGGTTCACCCTTCCAATAAGGTGGATAACCTGACCCGCGAACAACTGGAAGGTATCTTCACCGGAAAAATCAAGAACTGGAAGGAAGTAGGCGGAGCCGATATGAAGATTGTAGCCTATTCGCGCGAGACTTCATCCGGTACATACGAGTTTTTCAAGGAAAGCGTATTGAAAAATAAGAACTATATGAACGGTATCCTGAGTATGCCTGCAACCGGAGCCATTATCCAGTCGGTCAGCCAGACCAAAGGTGCTATCGGTTATGTTGGCCTGGCCTATGTAAACAAAGATGTCAAGGCTCTGCATGTTTCTTATGATGCCGGCAAAAGTTTCGTTGAACCTTCATTCGCCAATGCGAAAAATAAGACTTATCCGATTGTCCGTCCTTTGTTTTACTACTATGAAGCAAAGACCGAAGGCAGGGTAAAACCTTTCATCGACTATGTACTCTCTGCCGAAGGCCAGGAGACTGTTAAAAAAGTAGGATATATCCCCGTAAAATAAGATAATAACTCCCGTTTTTCCCCACGGACCGATAATATTGCACAAAAGTATTATACCTGTGCAATATTATTGGTCCTTTTTGCACATCATTTGGTTTATTGTGCTACCTTTGCCGCGTATTTAATAACAATATTTTTCATGAAGACATTAACAATCGGAGATTTGAAACCTCGCTTCCCAATTATCCAAGGTGGGATGGGCGTAGGCATTTCTCTATCCGGCTTAGCCTCAGCCGTAGCAAATGAAGGTGGGATTGGCGTTATCTCCGCCGCCGGTCTCGGACTTTTATATAAAAAGCTATCACCCAATTACACAGAAGCAGGCAATCTGGGCCTGGCCGAAGAAATCCGTAAAGCCCGTGAAAAGGCAAAAGGTATTATCGGTGTAAACGTAATGGTGGCTCTTTCCGATTTCGCAGAACTGGTGAAGACGAGTATCGCCGAGAAGGTAGATATCATCTTCAGTGGTGCCGGACTACCGCTCGACCTGCCGTCGTTCCTCAAGAAAGACAGCGTGACGAAGCTGGTGCCCATCGTATCAAGCGCCCGTGCCGTACGTATCATCTGCGAGAAATGGAAGAACAACTACGACTATCTTCCCGATGCCGTTGTACTGGAAGGCCCTAAGGCCGGCGGTCACCTCGGTTATAAGGAAAACCAGTTGGAAGACGAACATTTCTCACTGGAAGAGTTGCTTCCGCAGGTTGTGCAGGAAGTATCTGTTTTCGAACAGAAATACAACAAGAGAATCCCGGTAATCGCAGCAGGAGGCATTTATACGGGTGAAGATATCAAACGCGTGATGGACCTTGGAGCATCGGGCGTTCAATTAGGAACCCGTTTCGTCACTACTACCGAGTGCGACGCCAGCGATGCTTTCAAAGAAAGCTATATCAAGGCGGAAGAAAAGGACATCGAGATAATCAAGAGTCCTGTCGGAATGCCGGGGCGTGCCATCCATTGCAACTTCCTCGAGAAGGTGAAGGCCGGCATCAAGCAACCGAAAGCGTGTCCGTTCAACTGCATCAAGACGTGTGATATTTCGAAGAGTCCGTACTGCATCGTTAGGGCGCTGTATAATGCTTTCAAAGGAAACTTTGAAAACGGATATGCCTTTGCCGGAAGCAATGCCTGGAAGACCAGCCGTATCATGTCGGTGAAAGAGACAATCAACGAACTCATTAATGAGTGGAAAGCAAAAGAATAAATTTTGTCTACTTATATGAATACAAAAAGCCCCGGTAAGCATGATGCCTATCGGGGCTTTCTTTGTTATCTTTGATGTTTATTGTTCATCCAGCCATTTGCTCAGTTCATCCCGGTTCTGGGCGGCAGCCTTAACGCCTGCGTTGGCAGCTTTGCCGAAATAGTCGAGTGCCTGCTGATACTCTTTCTTCTTGGCGTAAGCTACACCGAGGTTGTTCCATGCTTCCGGTGTATTGATTTTTTGCAGACGGGCGATACCTGCATCGTCGGCTCCGCGTTCTATCTCGAGGGCGGCTGTGTTCTGTTGTGCCACCGGGTCGGTCGGGTAGAGGCGTACGGCGATATCGAATACTTCCTTAAATTCGGCACTTTCTTTCGGATACGTGTTGGCTACGAGGAACATTTCGTTCAGGCTCAGATACTGCGGTTTCGTCTTGATAACCTGTTTGGCTTCGTTCACATCGAACGGACGGGCGATATACGCCAGTGTGTAGTCAATGCGGCGCAGAGCAGGATAATATTCGTCCAGCAACATGCGATAGGTCTTACCACCGTTCAGTGCTTTCAGTTGCGCTTTACGTTTATTGATATCGGACACTTCCAATACTTTAAGGATTTCATCGCGGTTGGACAGGTTGGATGCCTTGACTGCCTGGCGCAAGCCTATCCAGTCTTCACCTTCCCAGTTGACTTTCATCAATGAAGCAGGCATATCTTCTTTATCCTTCATATAAGCGGCAAACGCTTTGGCACGGTTTTCAGACAGTTTCATGTTGTATTCGTAACCGCCTTCGGGTGAAGCGTAACCGGTGATGTTGAATTCTGTAAATTTCAGGTTCTTGTCGTTACGAACCTCGCTCACGATTTTGTTAACCTCTTTCAGTTCGGCGGCATTGTTTTTAAAGTCATGCAGCAGGACAGACTTACCCACTTCGAAGTTGAGGTAGGCCGAGTGCGTTTCGCTACGTTGTTTTACCGGTTCTGCAGGAGGTGTCACATAACTCAGCTCGTAGGTCGGTGCGACAACCGGCGGTAGGATACGGGATGACAGCGGAGTGATATTGCTTGCCACGTCGCATGAAGCGCATCCGGTCGTATTGGCCTGCATGATCAGTGAGGCGTTACGCATCCAGCTTTCGTATGGTACGGTCAGCGTCATCGGGATAGATTCTGCCTCGTTCTTTTTATGGCGGAAGATGACTGTCGGAGTCTGTTCGAACGGTTCTGCGCCGAAGCCCATCTCACGGTCGAGTGCTTTCATACGTTTCTTTCCGGTAATCACGAACGGGTCGAATTTGATGCTGTGCGCCTTGTCCGCCGATTGGAGTACCGGGGTTATGATGACCATGTTCTGCGATTTCAGTTGCATGTTGTTGAGGTTGGCGGTTGTAGACAGGCTCACCTGGCTTCCCTCTTTTTTTACTTGCAGGTCGCTGTATGCTATGCCGTCGGGACTGACAACCTGCGCCTGCATGCTCCCATAGGCGGAGCATAATAAAACGGTTGCTATATAGAATAACTTCTTCATTTTGTTTGTTCGTTTTTAGTGGATAAAATAGATAAATGAGATGGAGGCTTTTGTTACGCCCCAATAGTTGTGGTTGCCGGTACGGAGTTTGGGCATGTCTTTGCCTTTTGCATATTCGTCGTAGTGCATACGGGCATAACCGGCACCTATCTCGCCTTCAATACCCCAGCGTTTGCTCAGAATCCATTGATGTCCGATACTGATACCGCCGCCATACATATAACCGTCGTAGCGATGGTCGCGCAGTTTCTTGAACATGTCGAACGGCAGCTTGAAACCGGCCACGTCATACTGTCCGCCCAAGGCGTGTACACCGATAAATGTACCGTTGAACTTCTCGCAGGTCCAGAAGCGTACGCCTGCATGGGCCAGCCAGTGTTTGGCTTGTTTGTCGTTGTTGAACTCGAATGGGTTATAACCCGCAGAAAGGTCCATTGTAACCTTTTTCCCTAATCCCACTTCCAGACCTAAGTTTGGAGTGGCGGTGGCATCATAGACGATATTATTCTTTAATGCTACATGCTGTGCACTTGCATAGAGGGATAATAATAGCGTTGCCCCTATTAAAAAGAATTTCTTCATGTGATATTCAATATTAGTTATACTCTTCCTTCTTAACAGGGCGGTTCCGGCGATTGTTTGGTTTGTTTGATAAAAAGGGTGAAAGGTTATGATTAATTATAAGAAAAACGATGGTTTTTGTATTTGTTATGTTAATACGGTATGAACCGGATTATTCCCGTGGCTTTTGAATATCGCTCAGCTCTACCAGCTTATTGACAATGGCATATACTGTCAATGCACTTGCACTATGTACCTGCAATTTGCGGGCGATATTTCTCCGGTGCGTAATGACTGTATGGGTGGAAAGGAAGAGACGGTCGGCTATTTCGCGGTTGGTCATTCCTTTGACGACACAGACAACGATTTCCTTTTCGCGGGTACTCAATGTCTGTTGTTCATCGCCATCCCCTTCGCCGTCTTCGCTTTTGGCATGCAGGCGCTCCAGTTTGAGCTTCATTTCGTCTGCACTGTCGAATATGCTGATTTGGTCGTCATAATACCGGATAACGGCATGTTCGGCTACGGAATAGAGCAGGGCCAGGCATTTCATATCCGGGCAACCCGTCATCTCCTTCAGGTGAGGGATAGTGAAGTAACCCGGGATGGAAGGATTGATGATGAGGACATCCGGCTGGTGTGTCCGGAGGTCCTCCGTAAGTGATTCGATAGTCGCTATTTCTGATACCTGGATACGCAGGCCGGGGAGACGTTTCAACATGGTCTCCAGCCCGTAGCGGACAATGGCGGAAGGCTCAGCAATAACGATTTTCAGATTGGTGCTCATAGGGCATCATTTTATTGTTTTTTCTAAAGCAAGTATAGCAGGCATGAAAAGGTAGTCTTCCACATGGTTGTGGGAGGCAAGGTCCTGTTCTGTCGCGAAGATGTCGAACAGCACGCTGTTCAACAGGTTGCTTCCGGGCCCCGGATAATATTTGATGAGGATATTCTTCAGTTCGATAATCTTCATCTCTATCTGGTCGTGCCGTTTGCGGAAAATTGAGATATTGTATTTCGGGTCTTTTTTCCCTTCCAGCAAGCCGCGGACATACGGGAAAACGACTTTTTCTTCGTATGACATGTGTTTATTGACCTCATCGGCATATTCGTCGAAGAAGCGCTGGATGACGAATGCTACGTCCTGCGGGCATTCTGCGATGGCTTCCAGAAGTTTTCTTCTCAGATGCGGTAGACGGAAATTCAGGAAATAATCGTGTGCGTTATGCAGATAGGTAATTAATGCTTCAATGGAGAGGCAATTGCTTACGTTGGTGACGGGAGCGGAAATTTCTTCCGTCAGGAAATTGACGACTGTCAGGAAAGTACAGGCGTCTACTCCGTTCTGGCGGCATACTTCTCCGATATTCTTTTCTCCGAATCCCAAGGCAATACCAAAGCGGCTCATCACAAGAACCATCGGATAGTTCTCGCAGATAAGGTCGCTCATTTTGTCGGTTTCCCGGTATTTCCCATTTTTATACATAGGCTGTTTCTTTCTTGTTTTGGTGTTATTAATTCTCCAAAGGTACTCCTTTTTCTCTTAATGACTTTGAACGTTATTAATCTTTCACGTTTGTTGAGGACGTTTGCTTTTCATAAGGAACCGTTGGTTCGTTCAGATATTGCGGGTCCTGATTACGTAAGGTATAGGCCAGACGCTCCGGATTACGGCGGTTATCCCATAAAACGAGAACGGTAATTAGTTCATCGCTGTAATGATAAAAGAGGGAGTATTCCGGAACAGCAATAAGATATCGTAAATGAGGATATTCCGTAGCTTTTCCTGACAAAGGAAAGGATACAGCCTGCTTTATTGTTTCTCTAAACTTGTTTAATAAATAACTGCTATACCGGGTATTACCATTACGCTCGTCATAAAAGTCTGCAATTTCTTCTAATTCTTGCAAGACTTCTTCATCCCATATTATTGCTCTGGCGTTAACCATTTGGCAAATTTTTTTTTCATTTCTTCATCAGAAACTCCTTTTCCTGCTTTCATTCGTTCCAAAGCACAGTCTATCTTTCCTTTTAATTCCGAAGAAAAGTATAAGATATCGTTTTTTTGCTCCTTTTGGTCGAGTAACTGTTCGATTTCATTAATAAGATGTTCGTCGAATACAGTTTGCAAGCGTTGGATAAGGTGTTGTTTGCGTTCTATTAATGTCATATCGCTTTATTTTTAAAGTTCTGCTGCAAATGTAGCAATTATAAATCAATTATAGCGGCGGATACTCCGGTTCGTCTACGGCAACGACGGCCAGGCATTCGATTTCGACCAACCAGCCGGAACGGCATACCGGGGCGCGGACAATCAGGTAAGGCATATTCGGATGATTAGCTTTCATGTATTGTTCGATGCGGGCGAAATCACCTGTGTCGCGGATATAGACGATGGCCTGCATGATGTCGTTCAGGTCGGCTCCGGCTTCATTCAGCAAGGCGGTGATGTTTTCAATCATACGTTCCGATTGCTTGATGACATCTCCCGGATGTACAATCTCACCATACCGGTCGATGCTGGCGGTACCTGAAACGAACACATGACGGCGGTCTCCATACGTAATGGCTGTTCCCCTTTCAAAAGTCACGCCATATTCATACGTCCGGCTCAGGTGGTCGGGGGCATAGAGATATTGAATCTGTTCCTGTCCGATACCCGATACGGCATACGTGTCCATTGTCACGAAAACATTGGTATCCTGATAGCGTCCCTCAATGCCGGTACTGGCAATAAAATGAGTGTTTTCCGTCAGGTTCTGTGTTGCAAATACATCTTTGCGGGCTTTGACGACTCCCGGATAATTCACGTCTACGTTCTGAACAAATATCCAGGTACGGATACAGTTGTTTGCCAACGTGCAGTTGGCGGCCGTCAGCTGCATGATATAATCGCGGAAGATGAGCCGTGTCTGATACTCCGAATTGGCAGCACGGTTACACAGGTTAGCCCCGAATAGTTGGCGGTAGTTGCCATGACGCGCTTCAAACAGGTTACTGGGAAGAACCTGCGTTTGTACTCCGGTCTGAAGCCATGCCCAAAGAGCTATTTTAGTACCGTTCATCGGTGCCTGTTGTACGATGGACAAAGCGCAATACGGGTTACTGCGGTCCTGTTCCATCAGCGATGCTGTCTGGTTGGTGACATCGCTCAGGAAGTAGCGGCGGAATACGGCTGTCGGGTTTCCGGGAAGTTCTTCTACACATTGCGTATAGGCTTGCAGAAGATTCTGTAGTTGGGTAGGGTAATCTTCCAGGCAATCCGTTTGTTGGAAGAGAAGATGATATTCTGTAATACCCTTTTTAGTCTCGAATGAGGTGATTTGCACCTCTGTCTTATCGTATTGTTTGGAAATTAGATTCATGGTATCCTGATATATTTTGTTTCTTTTCCCAAAGATACAGCATATCAGTATGAACCCAAATTTTGGAATGTGAAAAGAAAACAAAAGCTGTGAGAAAAATATATCAGGCTTTTTTTATGTCGTTCAATTCAATCAGTTTATTTACAATTGCGTATACGGTCAAACCGCTGGCACTATGTACTTGCAGTTTGCGGGCTATATTGCGGCGGTGTGTGATTACCGTATGGGTAGATAGATAGAGGCGGTCAGCTATTTCGCGATTAGTCATTCCTTTCACAACACATATAACAATCTCCTTTTCGCGCGAACTAAGTGTCTGCTGTTCCTCTTCTCCTGTATCCGGGCAGGCTTCTTCTGCGTTTAGCCGTTCCAGTTTATGCTTTAACTCATCCGGGCTGTCGTAGATGTTAATCTGGTCATCGTACGACCGGAGCTGGGTATGGTCGGTAGCCATATACGTAAGGGCCAGGCATTTCATTTCGGGACATCCGCATTCCTCCTTTAAACGTTGTATGCCGGAATAACCGGGTAACGCCGGGTTAATCATCAAGACCTCCGGGCGATGCATGCGGAGACTTTCTATGAGACATTCGGCGGTTGCTATTTCTGTGAGCTGGATGCGAAGTCCGGGCAGTCGTTTCAGTAAAGTAACCAGTCCGCAACGGATAATGGCAGACGGTTCGGCAATAGCTATTTTGATGTTAGGACTCATAAAGCAGTAGTCATTTTATTGTTTTTTCAATTGCCAGTACGGCGGGAACGAAGAGGTAATCTTCTACCCGGTTATGAGAGGCCAGATCCTGTTCGGTGGCAAAGATGTCGAACAGGACACTGTTCAGCAGGTAATTGTCAGGCCCGGGATAGTATTTGAGCAGGATATTTTTAAGCTCTACGATTTTCATCTCTATCTGGTCGTGCCGTTTGCGGAAAATGCTGATATTATATTTGGAGTCCTTCACACCGTCCTGTAGATTGCGAACATAAGGAAAGACAATCTTTTCTTCGTACGACATGTGCTTATGTACTTCATAAACATAATCGTCGAAGAATTTGGTGATGGCGAAGGCAATATCACCCGGGCAGCCGATAATCGCTTCCGTCAGTTTGCGGCGGATATGTGGGAGGCGGAAGTTCAGGAAATAATCGTGCGCATTGTGCAGATAGGTAATCAGTGAACCGACAGAGAGGCAGTTGTCGATACCGTTTATCACGGCGGGAGTCTCTTCCGTCAGGAAATTGACAACGGTCAGGAAGGTACAGCTGTCCACTTCGTTCTGCCGGCATACGTCGCCGATATTTTTCTCTCCGAATCCCAGGTCGATGCCGAAGCGGCTCATTACGAGAACCATCGGGTAGTTCTCGCAAATCAGGTCGCTCATTTTATCTGTCTCTGTGTATTTTCCTTGTTTATACATAGTTGTTATTTTTAGGATGTTATGTTTATAGACAGGGGTATTGCGGAAGGTCGGCCGGTATAATAGCCACGCATTCCGTTTCAATCAGCCATCCCGGACGGCATACCGGTGCCAGTACGATAAGGTGCGGCAATTCCGGATAATGGGTACTGATATATTTCTGTACATTCTCATAGTCTGCCGGGTCGCGCAGGTAAACGATGGCCTGCATGATGTCGCCAATGGAAGCCCCGGCCTCTTCCAGTAGGGCGCTGATGTTTTCCATCATCCGCCCGGTCTGTTTCAATATGTCGCCGGGATAGACAATCTCGCCTTTATTGTCGATACTGGCTGTGCCGGACAGGAAGATATGTTTACGGTCGCCGTAGGAGACGGCGGTACCCCGTTCAAAAGTGACGCCATATTCATAGGTCGGATTGAGATGGGTGGGAGCATACAGGAACTGTATCTGTTCCGGTTGCAGGCCGTCGACCGTGTAGGCATCCATTTGTACCAATACATCCGGATCGGCATGGCGTCCTTCTATACCGGTGCTGGATATATAATGTGTCTTTTCCGTCAGGTTCTGCGTGATGAAAACTTCCTTGCGGGCTTTTACTACGCCGGCATAATTGACGTCTACATTCTGTACGAAGAACCAGGTCCGGATACAATCGGCAGCCAGGGTACAATGTTGTTCGGTCAGTTGCAACACATAATCGTTGAGTAGCAACCGGGTCTGGTATTCGGAAGTCGCTGCCTTGTTGTGTGCACCTCCGTTCCATAGGTGGCGATACCCGTTGTGGGATGCTTCAAACATTCCTGAGTTGCAGGTTTCTGTCACCATCCCGGTTTGCAGCCAGGCCCATAAGGCTATTTTTGTGCCGTTGAGGGGTGCCTGTTGCACGATGGATAAGGCGCAGAACGGGTTTTCACATTCCCGTTCCATCAATATATCCGCCTGGTTGGCCGCATCGCTCAGAAAGTAGCGACGGAAAACGGCTACGGCATTACCGACCTCTTTTTTAGTCACTGCGTCGTATGCTCTTTGTAAAGAATCCAACTGTTCCCCGAAAGAAAGTGAAGGGTCGGTAACGGAAAACATAATATGATATTCCGTCACCCCTCCCTTGCCTTCAAAAGAACAAATTTGAGCGTGAATAAAGTCTTGTTCGTATGTTTTTGTTGTGAATGTCATTGTCTGTTTTGTTATTCCTCATTAATTATTGGGAGCTCCTTCCTGTATCCATGTTTTTATAAGCGCGAGAATTTCTTGCTTACCTGTACTGTTGAACATATCTTTATGGATAGGATTCTCTTCCAGTATCTCGAGTATAAAACTATTATGAGGATCACCGGGCGTTACATAGTTCATTCCTTCTTCCGAGACTGGTGCTTTAACGTTTACCAATGATTTATAAGCTGTATTTTCCCTCAAATCGAGGTTCCCTGCTAATCCGGAACTACTCTCTCCATGGCAGGACAGACAGTTTGTCTTGAATACCTGAGACTGGATACGTTTGAAGCTTGCCAATTCTAACTCTCCAAAATTAATTTCAATATTCTCTCCATTGTTTTCAACCGGCTGGTTACAGTATGAATAGATCACTTTTTTCCCATTGCTGATAATGGCAATATTTATGCTTTTTGTATCAGGACTCAGGTTGTTCAGTTTGACTGTCCGTTCTCTGCCGTCGATTGTCGGTTTGGAGATGCGTTTTGTCAATAAGGGGATTTGCGTGTCTGTTCCAAAGGCTGCAAGAGATAAGTAGTTCTCTTTCGGCCAGGCATCAATCCCCTTGAAGGTTACTGTTACGGAGGCGGTTCGTCCCGAGTCGATCGTTTCGTCCGGATAAATTGTTCCTTCATCGCATCCGCAAAGCATTAGAAGAAAGGAGCAAACGAACCCTGTATATTTATTCTTCATAATACATAAGTTTATTAGAACGTAAACTGTAACATTGCTGTTGCCGAATGGCGTGCGATACCGATACCGTCTTCGTCGCGGTCACCTTGGGTGGCGTGTCCGGTACGTCCCATATACTGGTACATGACCTGCAATTTCAGGTTATTGTTGAAAAAGTAATAGTTCATTCCTATTGCCGGCATATTTAACAAACCACCGTCATCTGTAGCATTGCGGTCGAATACGTCATATCTCAATGCCCCCTGCAGTTTCGGTGTAATAAAGTATCCCGCCTGTGCATAAGCTCCCCAGAAATTTTTATCCGGTTTTTGCATGATTTTAGTAAAATGCATATTCATGAAGTAACCTTCCGCAGCAAAATACCAGCGGTTTTTGATCCAGGTAAATTCCAGTCCTACACGGGTATCGCTGGCGGACAAAAATTCGGCTTCAGCGTTGTAAGAGGCAGAAACTGCGATAGACATCTTATCATCATTCAGATTTTCCGGTGAACCTTGGGAGTTCGGCATCTCTCCTTTCGGCATAAAGGCAAGACGGCCGGAGTAGAGTAGGGATGGTAACCATTCGTGATCATCGCAATTCGTCTTTGTCGCTGTATTGACATCGATGCCGGTGCCATTGAATATACCTACCTGATATTCCCATTTATTATTGACTAATCCGTGTACCATGACACCCAGGTCGAAACCAGTCGACATGCTCGGTATCACATAATTGAGGTCATAAGGAAGTAAGATGGATCGCGTGGCCGAATAAGGTAATACGGGAAACAACGTTTCTCCCAATGTGCTTAGATAAGCGTGCATAAACGGTGTTTTGAATTTACCGGCGCGGATACGGAAAGATTCTTTTATAGCAATGTCGAACCATGCCTGCTGCAATAGTGCACCACCACTTTTGGCCGGATTCAATGATAAGTTGAAAGTAACTTTGTTGAATGCCTTCCCTGTAAAACCGAGGATGGCATTAGGTATGGCAAAACCAGAGTTCGCCACATTTTTAGCATAATGGCTTTCCAGTCCTTGGTCGTCATATCGGTTATAGGTTGCACTAGCCTGTACAAGGGCATAAGGTTTGAACAGGAAATCACCAGCTTTTGTCGAAAAAGAGAACCCTTTCTTACCTGCCAAAGAGACCACATCGTTTTCTACGTATTTGTCGTCAATTTCTTTTTTAGTAGTATCTTGTGCTTGTATCTGAATTGTTGCAGATAATAATGCTGCTGTCAACGCGATATATAATTTTTTCATTTCAATTTGTTTGACTTGTTTATAAACTTTGAAGAAATTTAATAAGAGCTTCACGGTCATCTTTACTCATACGGGCGAATAATGTGCGGGATGCGGCTCCTTCGCCGCCATGCCACATGATGGCTTCCGTCAGGTTGCGTGCCCGTCCGTCGTGCAGAAAATAGCTATGACCGTTGACCACTTCCTGTAATCCCAGTCCCCATAACGGTGTAGTACGCCATTCGTTGCCGTTTGCTATTCCGCTTGGATAATCGTCACCCAGTTCCACTCCCATATCGTGAAGCAAATAGTCCGAATAGGGGTGAATGATTTGATTGCCGAGTTGAGGAAGTTCTGTATTGTTGAGCAAGACGGTTCCTCGTGGCCGTGTCTTTAGGGTGGTTACATGGCAAAGGTGGCATTTAGCCTGATAAAATAGTTGCTCTCCTTTTTTTACAGTAGCGTCATTAATGTTGCGACGTGCCGGTACACCTAAAGTTTGCAAATATAAGTCTACATCTTCCATATCTTCAGTCGATACCTGTACTCCCGACATGGCAAATCCCATCATATTACTTTGTCCTTCGCCTACTTCATGCGGGAAACGGTCGTTTGTTACACCCAGGTCTGAAGAAAAACCGAGTTCAACAGTCAGATCCTGATGGTTTGCCTTGTTTCCGGAAAGACCGATCTGTTTTTTTCCTTTTTCCGTTACATAATTGAGTCGTCCGCTAATACCATATTCCGGATAATTACTTTTTGCTGCAATTTGTTTCAGTAAATCCAGATCGAGCGCCATCATTTGTCCCATTCCAACATGGCGTAGGGGTTGGCGGACAGATATGCGTATATCCGACATCGGGATACTGTCGGCGTACCATTCTGTGACCTGATAGTGAGGCGTCATCAATTCGTATTCTTCGCCATCAGGAAATTTGTATTTTTGTACGGATGTCGTTATTTTGAGGCGTCCTTCCGGCTTTGTACCATAAATGGCCTGGTCGTGTAAGACACGCCCGTAGTCGGGGTAGTAACCCCCACTTTTGCGGGAGATGTAAATCAGCATCGAAGAAAAACCGGCTCCTGACCCGCCATCTGCTATGGCAGGACGTGTTCTACCGGTACTTTTGTGGCAGCTTCCACAGGAATATCCGGCATATAGCGGACCTAAGCCACCTCCGGATACATTTTCTACGCCACGTGCGTCGTCATATAGTCCGTCACCGCTGTTAAAACGTTTTTCCAGTTCTCCTGTCACCCACTCGGATTGAGAGTCATAGGCGTCCGGCGCACTGGAAAAAATGGTAGAGATACCGGCAGAGAGTTCTTCGGGAGATGCTGTCTGCCCATTCGGTTTTTTGACTAGCCAGTTCTCGATATCTTCCGTTTCACAACTGCAAAGCAAACATCCGATAATAGAGAAATATATGAGTAATCTCTGTTTCATTTTATTGGTTATTGATATATAGCTTAAATGCAAAAGGGGGGAGGAACCTTTTTGTTATAAGGTTCCTTCCCGATACTTATATTATGTTTGTGTTATTCAGCAGAAAGCTTGGCACGGATTTTTCCTAATCCGTTTGTCAATTCCTTGCATGCATCCGTCGCAGCCTTGATTTCTGTTTCAGCTCCCAGATTGTTACGGAATGGACGTGGCATATCTTCTATCGCTTCAATTGTTTTGTCGATCTGTACAACCATCAAGCTATCCAATGTCGGGTTTATAACCTTGACCAACGCATGCAGACTATTGGTACTTGCATTCTCTTTATCCAGGTCACGGCCTCCGAAGTATGAGTTTTTGATGCTGACAATATTGTTTGCATAGTCATCGATAGAATTCCAGCTATACCATGATTCTACGGCTAATACTCCCGGGTTGTTCGGGTCAGATGCATCTTTGTTACTCTCATTCCATTTATCAACAGGATCTTGAATTTTAGCTGTTCCCACTTCATTAGAAATTCCAGCCATTCCGTTATTTCCGTTTAGTATTGTTTCAATAGCCTGGTAAATAGAACTTAACCCAGTATAAGCAGAAGTCCCGTCATGTTTTTTCATCGCTTCCCCGTAAGAAGTTGGTACGTTGATATCTCCTAAACCTTTGTCCCATCCATTATATAATGCTGTAACATCTTTCAGCATGTGTTTAGATACAATTTGAAGATATTTCTTTTCATTGTCACTGAAAGGTGATTTCGATATTTGACGGGGATCGCCGTTATCGAACAACATTCTTTCTGCTGTGTGGAAGCCACGAAGGTTTTGAGGAGCATCGGCAGGTGCGTCTTCGTCGTCATCAACATCACCATCTACATTACTAAAATCTCCGGACTCTATAATTTTATCAATCCCATTTTTATCCAATGGCCAGCTATCCAAGCTTGGATCATACAAACCTTTATCTGCGACACCGAAAAGAAAAGCTTCCGATTGTTCCCAAGGCACACGGGCAGCACGCCAGGCGGTACATGCATCGGAGAGGTCATTTTGACTATTAGATGCTACGAATTTGTCTACGGCAGCAGTATAAGCAGTCATTTTGTCTAATAAATCCTTATAAGTCGGTAATACAACATGATCTACGTATTGTGTAACAGTCGCACTCATTTGTGCTTCTGTCGGTTTTGTACCTGTGTCATTAGGCAAGAGGTCAAAAGTCCATCCCTGAGCATTGTTATCGGGATCGTCGTCACTGCAAGAAAAGAAACTCAATGAAACTCCCATTAATAAGATGGGAAATAATGTACTCTTTTTCATTTTCAAATTCTATTATAAATTTATATTTTCTCTTTTTATTTTTTTATGAACCAGCCTATATAAGCAATGCCTATAGATGCCATGTTCTGGCTGTTGTAATCGCCTCCACCTACAATTTTGTGGGTATAGTCTGCTTTTATAACCAGATTGGGGAGTGCATAATAATTTAAACCTGCCGTTATAAGGCTCTTTTCCAGACGTTTGTCTGCGACTTTGACATTGCCTCCTTTTTCCATCTTGTACATGGGACTGTAAAATTCGTAACGTACAAACGGATAAATCTTAGGTGCTTTTTTTCCACAGAAAGAACCAATGTTATAGCCTACTTCACCTCCATAGCTTATGGCATTTTTGGCTACGGTTGATTTGGGATAACCGGAAGCATTGGAAGAACCATTGTTTATACTGGTCAATGCATCACTGTCCTCCAGATTGCCATATATGATGTTGGCGCGAGCAATCAAACTGTTATTCACGCTCTTGTATTGGGCATCTGCCGAAAATATCGTAACCGGGAATTTATACTTACTGTTTCTTGTGGGTTTGGTTCCGTTTTTAGCCATTTGGTCGTAATAGAAAGAGGCTCCGACGCGTAGTCCCTGGAATGCCTTTACTCCATTATAGTTGACGCGTGCTACAAATGCCGGGCTTGTGAAATTGCTGATTTCGAAAGCGCCCTGAGTCGCTTTTCCTGCCCAGTTTTCTGTGCGGAAAGCCTGCGGGTCAAGACCGGAAACCAATTGTAATTCATAGTCGAAATTACCTAAGTCACCAAACAGGGCAACTCCTGTTTCATGCCAGGTGGAAGGCAGGATGGTCGTTTCACCCTCGGGACGATATACCCCGAAGAAATTCAAAGGTTCATGATGCGCATTCGTTAATCCGACAGGAACGATCATGTGACCGAAGCGGAAATTTAAATGTTTATTCATTAAATAAGAAATATGAAATTGTTCGAGAGCTACTTCACCGCCCTTTTCAATTTCTGTTTCATATTCCCCATTTTCTTCTTTCCATTCGATTTCCCGGGCAGCTCCGGTGCCTCCGTATTCAAATTCGATTTCGGAACTTAACACCCATTTGGAGGAAAACTTGTAGTCAAACGCTAAAATAAAACGAGGTATGGATATTTCTCCTCTGTTTCTTTTTGCTGTTCCGTTGGCTGTTGTCCAATTCCAATCGTAATCTAAGTAACTGGCAGCCATCTCCCCATAACCTCCGAAACGAAACTTTTGATAATCATCGTAGACCTCTTTTGCTTTAACGGTAGAGTTCATCTCGCTTTCTTGAGCTAAAACCGGGCAGCAAACACATATCGCTAACGTTAGGAAATTCACTAATCTTTTCATGCCTTTTTAAAATTTTTGGCAAAATTAGCTTGTGTGGGAAGCCTGCGCAATCGCATATAGTAGGTAAAAAGTGGTTGAGCTTACCTAGTTGTAGGTATTTGTTAGGTTTATTTGAGGGCGTACTATTCAATTCTTATTTCTATATTTGTTCGTTTAAAATAAAAAATCGTTCGACAATCATTCTTTATGCATTTAACAGCTATCGAATAATCATTCGACAATTGTCGAACGAATAAAGAATGATTGTCGAATGATTTTTTTTCTAGAAGCGAAATTTATTTTTAGAAGTATTTCGATTTATCAGGGAGAAACAAGTTATATTTGAACAATTAATATCAATATAACCTATGATCACACAATACGACCTGTATGAAACACCTTCACCCAAAGGGGAAGACGGTAAAAAATCGCTGCATGCCCGTGTTTGTCCGAAAAAGACTTACACCAGTCAAGAGTTTGTAGAACATGTGGCAGCCTTTGAACATCTGCCGAAGAATCAGATTGGCGGGGCACTTGTTGCCATTGTCGACGACCTTTGTTATCTGCTTGCCGATGGAAACATTGTGGAATTAGGTGATCTTGGATTTTTTTCTACTTCATTGAAGTGCCTGAAGGATACGGATGACGATGAGGATGAAATCAAACCGAAATCGATCGCTTTTCAAAATGTACATCTGAGAATCAGCAGTGAATTCCGAAAAAGAATCAAACATGAGATGAAGTTTCAACGCGTGCATTCCCTTACGCGGAGACAAAAAATTGTCAATTCTACCGTGAAAGAGCGGATGAAAAAAATGGTCTCTTTCCTCAAAATAAACATTTGTATTACCCGAAAGGAATATATAGGACTGGTCGGATTGACACCTTACGAGGCGATGAATGAACTGAACGATTTTATCAGCCAGGGGCTTCTTCGCCGTCGCGGGGCGGGCAGGTCTGTGGTATATGTTGCGGGAGAAAATCTGAAGGTAGAATAATTATATAGGTAATATTTTACCCTGTAATCCCTATTTATGGTTAGAAATGAGCTCGTTTTACATATAAATAGGTATTGCCTGTGCCTTTCCGTGGTTTTACCTTTGCCGTATCAATTAAGTTTTACTATTAGTATAAATCGTCCTGACCAAAATCCGATTTGTTGATTTTTATGTACACCTATCATTTAAGGTAAATACCCATGGAAGGGAGTTTTTTTATTGGTTGTCCCTTTCATATATAAAAGGGAGCCATCCTGTGAAGAATGGCTCTTTTTTATTTATCAAAGAAAGCAATTTTTGCAAATATTGTTTATTCCAATGATCAATTTTCCCGATTATAACACAGAATAGGTAGTAGGAAGCTCTTTTTTTACTATATAATAGGTATTGTGTACTCCCCTTGACGGCTCTATCTTTGCAACATAGAAAAAAGTAACACTATTAGTATAATCGCTATATCAAAACCTTTTGCTAATTATGTAAGCATATAAGATGATTAAACGTGTGTCGGAAATTTTTTATTGGTTGTTTCCGGCATAAAAAAGGGACTCTCCTGCGAAGGATGGTTCCTTTTTTATTTTTTTGATATTATTTATAATCCTTCCTGTTTGATACCTATATCAGGCGATACGCTGCACTATATCTACCGTTTTAGTAACTATTTGTAGGGATTTTGGCCGTTGGGAATACATGATGTTTTTGTTGATTGTTTCGCATGCCATATAAATAACGTACCTTTGCACCGAAATTAAAACCGAAGAAAACAAAATAAGGTATGAAGTTTGAAAACGAGAACTGGGCGCAGTTCAAAGGCGAAATTTGGAAAAGAGAGATTAACGTAAGGGATTTTATCCAGAACAACTACAAACCTTACGAAGGGGACGACTCTTTCTTGAAAGACTCCTCAGACAAGACGAAGAAAGTTTGGGATAAATTGACCGAAATGTTTAAGGTTGAAAGGGAGAAGGGTGTTTACGACGCTGAAACAAAATATCCTCAAGGTATAGATACTTACGGACCAGGTTATATTGACAAAGAAAACGAAGTAATTGTCGGCCTGCAAACCGATGCCCCCCTGAAACGCGGTATTTACCCGAAATGTGGTACCCGCATGGTGGAAAACAGTCTGGAAGCATATGGCTACAAACTGGACCCGATGACAAAAGAAATCTTCACGAAATACAGAAAGACGCATAACGAAGGCGTATTCTCCGCTTATACAGATGAAATGCTTGCAGCACGCCGTTCCGCTATCATCACCGGCCTGCCGGATGCTTATGGACGCGGACGTATTATCGGTGACTACCGCCGCGTAGCACTTTACGGTACGGAAATCCTGATCGCTGAAAAGAAACATTATCTGAAAAGACTCGATATTCAGGAACTGACCGAAGAGATCATCCAGAGCCGTGAGGAAATATCCGAACAGATAAAGGCGCTGAAGGCTTTCGAAAAGATGTGTGCCGGTTATGGTTTCGACGTGACTAAACCTGCAAAGGATGCACGCGAAGCGGTTCAGTTTGTCTATCTGGGTTATCTGGCTGCGGTGAAGGACCAGGATGGGGCTGCCATGTCGTTGGGACGTACTTCTACTTTCCTCGATATTTATATTGAAAAAGATATCCGTGAAGGCAAGCTGACGGAAGAAGAAGCTCAGGAGCTGATCGACCAGTTTATTATCAAACTGCGTATCGTCCGTTTCCTTCGTACTCCGGAATATAACGACCTGTTCTCCGGTGACCCTGTTTGGGTAACCGAGTCTTTGGGCGGACAGGGTGTCGACGGCCGTTCATTGGTGACGAAGACGTCTTACCGTTATCTGCATACATTATATAACCTCGGCCCGGCACCGGAACCCAACTTAACGGTACTGTGGTTCAACAACGCTCCTGAAAACTGGAAACGTTTCTGTGCGAAGGTTTCTATCGATACTTCCGCTATCCAGTATGAGAACGACGATCTGATGCGTCCGGATTATGGAGATGATTATGGTATTGCCTGCTGCGTGTCTCCGATGAAGATCGGTAAGCAGATGCAGTATTTCGGCGCACGTGCCAACCTGGCTAAATGTTTGCTGTATGCCATCAACGGCGGGCGCGACGAAAGATCAGGTGTACAGGTGGCTCCGAGGTTTGAACCGATCACCAGCGAATACCTGGATTACAACGAAGTGATGGAGAAATACGAACAGATGATGCGCTGGCTGGCTAAAGTCTATGTGAATGCACTGAAGATCATCCATTACATGCACGATAAATATGCGTATGAAGCATTCGAGATGGCTTTGCATGACGGTTCGGTAGAACGTATCCGCGCAACAGGTATTGCCGGCCTTTCTATCGTTGCCGACTCATTGGCTGCTATCCGCGATACGAAAGTAAAAGTGATCCGCGACGAACGTGGTCTGGCTGTCGGTTTCGAGCGTGAAGGAGATTATGTTCCTTTCGGTAACAATGACGATCGTACAGATAGTATTGCTGTCGACATCACTGAAAAGTTCATGGAGTATCTGCGCCAGCACCAGACATACCGCAACGCCACTCCGACACAGTCTATCCTGACTATCACGTCTAATGTCGTATATGGAAAGAAAACAGGTGCAACTCCTGACGGTCGCGAAGGCGGTACGCCGTTTGCTCCGGGTGCGAACCCGATGAACGGACGTGATACCAAAGGCGCTGTTGCTGCACTGGCTTCTGTCGCTAAGCTGCCGTTCCAGCATGCACACGACGGTATCTCTTATACATTCGCTGTTTCTCCTGCAACGTTAGGAAAAGAACGTGATATTCAGATCGCCAATATGGTCGGCCTGCTGGACGGTTACTTTACTCCTGACGGCGGACAGCATCTGAATGTGAACGTATTCGACAAGGAGCTGTTGCTCGATGCTATGGAGCATCCGGAAAACTATCCGCAGTTGACAATCCGCGTATCGGGTTATGCAGTAAACTTTGTGAAACTGACACGCGAACAGCAGCTGGATGTGATTTCAAGAACAATCAATCATTCTTTGTAATTGAAAATTGAGAATTGAAAATTAAAGGAAACATACATTCACTAGAGAGTTTCGGGACCGTTGATGGTCCCGGAATTCGTTTTGTTGTCTTTATGCAGGGGTGTCCGCTCCGTTGCCTGTATTGCCACAATCCGGATACCTGGGATAGCAAAGGGCTTGCCAAATATCAGATGACGCCTGAAGAATTATTGGCTGAGGTTTTACGATATAAGAACTTTATCGCCAAGGGTGGCGTGACTGTCACCGGGGGAGAACCCTTATTGCAAGCTGAATTTCTCAGGGAGTTTTTCCGTCTTTGCCGGGAAGCCGGTATTCATACGGCGCTCGATACATCCGGCTATATCTGCACACCGAAAGCCCTGGCGGTTCTGGAATATGCCGACCTGGTCTTATTGGATATAAAAACCATCGATCCCGACCTGCATCCCCGTCTAACGGCCGTGAAACTGGATAATACGTTACGTTTCCTGGACGAACTGGAAAAACGCGGTGTTCCGGTTTGGATACGCCATGTCATTGTGCCCGGACTGACGGATAATGACGAAGCCTTGGATAAACTGGCCGAATACATCAGCCACTATACGGTTGTACAGAAGGCGGAACTCTTGCCTTATCACACGATGGGCACATATAAATACGAGGCTCAAGGTCTCGACTACAAACTGAAAGAGGTAGAACCTTTATCGGCCGAACGTCTGGCAAATGCCAAAGAAATATTTAAGAAGCACGGTATAACCATCTGATAATTTACCTATAATCAGGTATATTTTTATTGCTCTAAAAAACATAGTTTTGTCCCATATTGTTACTCAAATAAAAGTAGGAATGAATATGGAACAACATCATCATGATCATCACCACCACGAAATAACCTCTTTGAACAAGGCTTTCATTATAGGTATTTCCCTGAACCTGGCTTTTGTCGTAGCCGAATTTACGGCTGGCTTCTGGTATAATTCATTAGGACTTCTGTCGGATGCAGGGCATAACCTGGGAGATGTGGCCAGCCTGGTACTGGCTATGCTGGCTTTCCGGCTGGCTAAGGTGCACCCGACTTGCAGCTATACCTATGGATATAAGAAAAGCACTGTACTCGTATCCCTTCTGAATGCGGTCATCCTCTTGGTGGCCGTCGGGATTATTATTGCTGAAAGTATAGGAAAACTGCTGCATCCGCGTCCGGTCGAGGGTGATGCGATCGCTTGGGTGGCAGGTATCGGAGTCGTTATAAATGCACTTACGGCATGGCTTTTCATGAAGGATAAGGATAAAGACTTGAATGTGAAAGGTGCTTACTTGCATATGGCTGCCGATGCACTGGTATCGGTCGGCGTGGTTGTCTCCGGAATTGTTATTGCCCATACCGGATGGTATATCATCGACCCGATTATCGGCCTGTTGATTGCGATCGTTATCATTGTTTCTACCTGGGGACTGCTGCGCGACAGTATCCGTCTCTCTCTGGACGGTGTGCCGGCGGGAACGGACATCGATAAGGTGGAAAAGACGATACATTCGGTCGAAGGCGTTGAAGGCGTCCATCATCTCCATATCTGGGCGATCAGTACGACCGAAACGGCACTTACCGCCCATGTTTCCGTTGCGGATATTTCAGAAATGGAACGTATCAAACAGGAGATAAAACACGACCTTCAGCATGTGGGAATCCAGCATGCTACGCTCGAATTTGAAACGTCGGGATTCAAGTGCGATGGGCACTGTTGCTCAGACTGAAACAGGTATATTATAAACCTGATTTACTGATACTCAAAGATTTTGTCTATGACTGCATAAAACCTTTCGATTGGATTTTTTGTTCTTACCTCGAATCGGCAACTTATCTTTGCACCAGTAACAAAAACAAAATAGTAATAACGATTAAAATAAAAATTCTATGGAACCTATTATCAATTCACAAGCACCCGAGTTTAAAGTTCAGGCATACCACAACGGTAGTTTCAAAACTGTAAGCAGCGACGACATCAAAGGCAAATGGGTGATTTTCTTTTTCTACCCGGCTGACTTTACATTTGTTTGTCCGACCGAGTTGGTAGATATGGCTGACAAATATGACCAGTTTCAGGCAATGGGTGTAGAAGTTTATTCTGTAAGTACAGATTCACACTTTGTACACAAAGCATGGCACGATGCTTCTGAAACGATTCGTAAGATCAAATACCCGATGTTGGCAGACCCGACAGGCGTATTGAGCCGTGCATTCGGTGTAATGATTGAAGAAGACGGTATGGCTTACCGCGGTACATTCCTGGTAAATCCGGAAGGAAAGATTAAACTGGCAGAAATCAACGATAACGGTATCGGCCGTAACGCCGACGAACTGCTTCGTAAAGTAGAAGCAGCTCAGTTCATCGCCGAACATCCGAGCGAAGTTTGCCCCGCCAAATGGAAAAAAGGTGGCGAAACATTGAAACCGAGCATCGATCTGGTCGGTAAGATCTAATAGTAAAACTGGAGGCCGGCAACACATTGTCGGCCTTTTTTATCTAAACAAATATCAGTTGTTCTATTCATAATTAAAATAAAGGATTCAACTATGTTAGATTCATCAATGAGAAATCAGTTGTCCGGTATCTTTAGCGGATTGACGAACGAATATATATTTGATATACAAGTTTCTCCTGAACATGAAAGCAGGAAGGAATTATTGGAATTGCTGAACGATGTGGCTTCCTGTTCCGATAAGATCACCGTACAGGTGGCAGACGGCGAAGGCCTGGAGTTCTCTCTGCTGAAAAACGGGGAAAAAACCGGTATTAAATTCCGGGGCGTTCCCAACGGACACGAATTTACTTCGTTGCTGCTGGCTATCCTGAACAGCGACGGCAAAGGCAAAAATATTCCCGACGAAAGTATTTGTAACCGTGTGAAGGCCCTGAATGGCCCAGTCAAACTGACTACATATGTTTCTTTGACCTGTACCAACTGTCCTGACGTTGTACAGGCTTTGAATGCCATGGCTACACTGAACCCGGAAATCTCTCACGAAATGGTGGACGGTGCGATCAACCAGGAAGAGGTTGCTGCCATGAAAGTGCAGGGAGTACCTTCCGTATTTGCCGACGGTAAACTGATCCATGTAGGTCGTGGAGACTTTGGCGAACTGCTTGGCAAACTCGAAGCGCAGTATGGCGTGAAAGAGGAGAACCTGCCGGTGGTAGAAAAGAACTACGATGTTATCATCGTCGGCGGAGGTCCTGCCGGAAGTGCGGCAGCTATCTATACTGCCCGTAAAGGTTTGGCGGTGGCTGTTGTGGCCGACCGTATCGGCGGACAGGTGAAGGAAACTGTCGGTATCGAGAATATGATTTCTGTTTCGCAGACGACGGGGCAGCAGCTGGCTCTCGACCTGATGTCGCATATGAAAGATTATCCGATCGATATCCTTGAACACCGCCGTATCGAGAAGGTGGAAGTCGAAGGACGCGAAAAGCTGCTGACAACCTCTACCGGCGAAAAACTGATAGCCCCGGCCGTTATCGTAGCAACCGGAGCCAGCTGGCGTAGGTTGAATGTCCCCGGAGAATCCGAATATATCGGACGCGGTGTCGCTTTCTGTCCGCATTGCGACGGTCCGTTCTATAAAGGCAAGCATGTGGCTGTTGTTGGCGGAGGAAATTCAGGCGTTGAGGCGGCTATCGACCTGGCTGGTATCTGTTCAAAAGTGACGCTTCTCGAATTTGCCGATGAGTTGAAAGCGGATCAGGTCTTGCAGGATAAGGCAAGAAGCCTTCCGAACGTGGAGATCTTTATGCATTCCCAGACGATGGAGGTACTGGGTAACGGTGAAAAAGTGACCGGTATCCGTATAAAGGACCGTAAGACGGAGGAAGTCCGCAACATCGAACTGGATGGCATCTTTGTCCAGATCGGCCTGGCAGCCAACAGCGGTCCGTTCCGTGAGGTGGTAGATACGAACCGTCAGGGTGAGATCGTGATCGATAGCCATTGTCGTACAAGCGTTCCAGGTATCTATGCGGCCGGCGACGTATCGACTGTTCCTTATAAACAGATCATTATTTCGATGGGCGAAGGGGCCAAAGCAGCCCTGACAGCTTTCGAAGACCGGATGCGGGGAATGTTATAAGCCGCAGAACTTTCCGGAAGGCATAAAAAATAATACCCGGGTATAAATCGATTCAGAAGCGTTTCTATGTCGGTTTATATCCGGGTATTGCTATCTTTGCAAGATTCATTCTAATCTATACAATTATGTCGATGCATGAAATTGAAAGTCTGGTGGAAAGTTCTGTGATAACAGTTGCCACCGCTTCTCCTATCCCTCCTTTAGCCCGAAACATTTGTTTCAATCTTTACCAGCTCCAGAATCAACTGGATTGTGGATATACTGTCCTGCGGGTACGGGAAGAACTGGAAAAACTCGGTTATCTCTTCCTTCTGCCTCCGGAGCAATTACCCGAGCCGGAACGTAGTGCAGCCCTGAAACTCAACGAAGAAGGTGGCTTTTTGAGTGACGGAACTTATTTCGACCACCGTTCGGGTCGTTGCTGTGTCACCGCAGGATCGTTGCTGTGGACGAAACTGATCGATCTCGGCATCCTTCCGGAATCGGCAAAGACCGAACTTCGTGAACTCGATCCTTTGGAACTGGCCGAACTTATCATCCCACTGGCTTCAAAGGTGCTCGCCGGGGGAGATAAAGAAGATGATAATTATGCTAATGCCGTTGATACGCTGGGATTTTGGTATGCCTTTTTCCCCTTATTCTGTCAGATGGCGGGGATGGACGAGGAGGATGCGCCGGAACCGGAGCGAATCCGGGCGTTACTTGAAATGCTGGCTGTTCCCGAATCATTTGAAGTACTTGCGACTGATGAGATTGGCAAGGAGTTGGATGACTTTGAAGAAGAAGAAATGCCTTTTCTCTCCGGTTGGAGCGCTCCGTATAATGAATGGAAGAACAAGAACAATACAGGGGATTTATCCCTGGAGTTTTGCAAATCGATGGTCCACGATTCTATTTTGAAGAGAAAGTTTGTTGAGGCCGATCGCTATGCGTCCGCTATGGAAGAAGGACCGGAACTTAACCGGCTTTTCCATCGTTGTTTGGTTGGCATGTCTTACTATGAATGGGTGAAAATACAAGGAATAAAAATCCCGATTATAGAAAGTGTTCTCTCTCAGGAAGAGGCAAAAGAAGGTTTTGAACGTGTAGCAGACTTGTCGGTATCGTCTGATAATGTGCAGTGTGCCCGACTGGGTATTTTCAGAATCCTTGCTTTACAGGGTGAATATGCCGAATCGGTTGAGTATTTGAATGCCGTATATTTTAAGGCACTCGATGAGTGTGGTCAAAAATCGAAAGAACTACTGGGGCAATCGCAACGTGCTGTGTTAGTGGTAGTCTATTATCGGATGCTGGAAATGTCTATACCCGATAGTTTTCCTGGGAAAAAGGAACTGATGGCTCATAAAGCATTGAACGGTTCTGATCTTCGCAAATCCCGGGAAATACTCAGTTTATTGCTTATTGAAAAATCCGAACATGCCTATGCATGGCAACAGGCCTTCTCTTTTTGTGATGAGCTGATAAAAAAGTATGGATTCTGAAATCGTTAGTGCTGATGAAATATGTGTTATTTGCATCGGGGTTCGATGTAACGTTGCATCAGCTGTCAATGTAACGTTACATCAGCTGTCGATGTAACGTTGCACTGCATGTCGATGTAACGTTGCGTCGCATCCCGACGCAATTCTTTTACAGACTTTTTGGCGGATAGAGAGCTTCCCACCATTCCGGCTGCTCTTTCAGATATTTGGCGAACCAGGCATAGATGGTTTTGTTCCATTCCGCCCGTTTCTTATAATCCAGTATCTGATGATTTTGTCCGTTTACCTGTATGAAGGCTGTCGGCTTGCCGAGTAGTTTCAGGGCAGTGAACATCTGGATACTTTCTCCTACAGGTACGTTTGTATCGACGGAGCCGTGCAGGAACAGGATCGGCGTGTTGATCTTGTCGGCATGGAACAAGGGGCTTTGTTCTACATAGATATCCCGTGCATTCCAGGGGTAACTGTTGGCGGTAGCCAGTGCACTGTAAGAATATCCCCAGTAACCTTCTCCCCAATAACTGGTAATATCGCTGATACCGGCATGTGAGATGGCGGCGGCGAAGATATCGGTTTTAGTTTGCAGGTACTGTGTCATAAAGCCGCCGTAAGAGGCGCCGATGCAGCCGATCTTTTTGGCATCCACGAAACTGTGTTCTTCACAAAACTTTTTTGTTCCTTCGATGATCTCGTCTCCCGTACGTTTTCCCCAGGCATTGACGTGGCGTGCGGAAAATTCCTGTCCGAAACCGGTGGCACCGCTGGGTTGTATGATATAAACTACATATCCCAGTGCAGCATAGGTATGCGACGGATAACGGTTTTCGAGTGAGCGTTCCGTCGGACTTGTCCCGCCGTAATAATTAACGATCAGCGGATATTTCTTGCTCGGGTCGAAATGCGGCGGCAGATAGTAACGACCGTAGATTGTATCTCCGGCAGCCGCCTGGAAATTCCAGTCGTGCACTTCGCCCAGGGTAATATCTTTCAGAATGTCTTTAGACAAGTCTTTCAGGCAGACAGACTCTTTCTCTTTCTTTTTCAGATTCATGGAGTAGAGTCGTTGTGAGTTGGAGGCACTTTCGCCGAAATAAACAAGTTCGGGGGTATTTTCAGCAATTGTGAAATCCGATAATATATCTTCTTTCAGTGGAACCGGACTGATCTTTCCGTTTGCTGGGTTGAGCGTATACAGGCGGACACAGTCTTTGTCTTCTCCTTGCAGGTAGATTTGTTTATCTCCGGTATTCCATGTAAATGATTGGATAGACGGATTAAAATCCTTGCTTACGGCTGTCGCCTGCTTATTGGAGAGGTCGTAGATGAACAACTGTCCGTCAGCCAGGTTGGATGTTTGTCCCGGAGCAATATTCAAGCCAATCTTGTTAAATGCTTCTCCCGAACCGGAAACAGCCAGTTGCTTTCCGTCCGGTGAAAAACTGGCATAGTTGATGAACGGATCTTCCAGGAGTGTATCAACCTGCCTGTTCTGCAAATCCATCCGGTAAAGGATTTTTGTGCTGAACGGACGCTTCGTCAGTTCGCGCCGGCTGCTGGTGAACAGCAGATAACGGCCATCTTTCGAAATGTCGTTAAGCGAAGTGGAATTGTGGCCGTAAGTGAGGCGTTCGAGAACACCCGTTGCCAGGTCATATTTGTGTAGGAAGGAACGGTTGCGCCATCCCGGCTGACGGTCGTCGGGCACGAGTATTTCTTCCATGTCTTTGTCTTTTTCCGGCCCTTTCTCGGAGATCGTGAAGATCAGAAAATCTTCTGTCGGGGCGATGCTGAACCAGCCATCGGGCAAATTCTGGGAGAGGATTGTTTCGGCTTTTGTCACCGGATCGACGGTCACCAGTTCTTTTCCCTGTAATCCTTTACGGGTATAATAAAGACGGTTGCATTGGGGCATCCAGCTGAAATTGTTCGTACTGCTTTCCATCAGTACCTGTCCGTTGGTTTTATCGGTAATCTGCTGAAAATATGCGGTCTGTCCGCCGGGATAAGTAGTCTGATAGGAGGTAAGCAGATATTTTCCGTTGGGGGAGAGGCTGACGGAGCGGAAACGTGTTCCGTCGAACACGTCGCTGATCGTATATCTTTTTTCCGGATCGGTGGTAGCCGTGATAACAGCCTCTTTTTCCGTATCGAACGAAACTTTCAGGGTTTCGGCTTTATCGCCTTCGGCTAAATATTTGATAACGATTTCGTAACGATGAGGTTCCAGTGACAGGGAAACCTTTCCGTCGGGGGCTGTTTGTTTTTCGTTATTTACATAGACCTCGTATGTTTCCGGGCCTTTAACCTGCAAAGTCCCTTTTACATACCGGTCGCTGTTCAGATAGAAAGAGGTCAGTCCGATATAAGAAGACTGGTTGCCGGCCGGAAGTGTACTTTCTCCGTCGGCATTTGCTTCCAGCAATTGTGTACTTTGACGTACATTGCTAAACGGAACGGCTGTTTTCAATAATTCTTTTTCGGTGAATTTCTTACTGTTTACGTCGAGGCTGTCTTTCAGGAACGGCTTTTTCACTTCATACGGGCCGGCATATCTGAATTGCTTGACTATGACCTCCTCAGCGAAGAGATGATAGCAGGAACAGATAGCCGCCAAAAGCAATAGGTTTCTTTTCATGGCGAATAAAATTTGATGTTTCCTGCAAAGGTATTTATTTTTTTGACAGGGAGACCTATGCTTTTGAAATCCTGAAATGTATTGTAAGAAATGAAAGAAGAACTTTATTCAACCTTAATAGTAAACCAGAATAAAGTCCCTACCCCTTCTTTCGACTCGACACCTATCTCTCCGCCGAGCTTTTCTACGATGGTTTTGCAGATGGAGAGGCCGAGGCCGGTCCCTTGCTGGAAGTTGTTCAGTTTGACGAAACGTCCGAAGACTGAATCTATCTTATCCGCAGGGATGCCGCATCCGGTGTCTTTTACATAGAAACGCAGCCTGTTGCCTTCCTGTCGATAACCGAAGCGGATACTTCCCCGGGTTGTAAACTTCATAGAGTTGGTCAGCAGGTTGTTTATGACCTGGGTCAGACGGTTTCGTTCCGTATGGATGATGCATTGTGGCAGACGTTCTTCGAAAGAGATTTGGATTTCCGGATGCCGGTTACGGATGCGGCTGCTTTGTTCTATCTCCGTCAGTAAAGAATTCACGTCTACGTCCGAGTAGATGAACTCCAGGGTTCCTGCCTCAATTTTGGAGAGGTCCAGTATGTCGTTGATCAGTTGGAGCAATAACTCATTGTTGTTCTCGATGATCTTGATGAATTCTTGCCTTTCTTCCAGATTTTCTTCATTGGCTAACAGGGTGGAGAAGCCGATGATCGCATTCAGCGGGGTGCGTATCTCATGGCTCATGTTTGCCAGGAAGGCTGATTTAAGGCGGTTGGCTTCTTCGGCTTTTTCGCGTTCGCGTATCTCCTGTTGTACTTGCCAGTAAAACCGGAGTCTCATCACCAGGATTATGACTATGGCACAAGCAAGTGCGATGATACAGATAATAGCCAGTTTGTTCTGTTCATAGAAACTCGGAGGACGCTGATAATAGACCGCATTGCGAGGATAGAGATTGCTGTCGGTATTATGTAGTTTCAAATGCCGGTAGTTCAGGTAGGTTTGTGGTTCACCTCCGTTGTGCGGCTGGATATCACGAGCCGGAGTGCCGTCTACTATTTGCTGTAAAGTATGAATAACCTCCTCGCTAAAGTCGGGTAGCGAGATATAATGACCTCCAGCAAAGTTCCCGTTTTCCGCTTGTAGGTCGGCAACGGTAAATACCGGATTATGGGCAAAGCCGTAAACGATTCGTTGTATGTTGTCATTCAGGTAATTATTTTCTTGAACCTGTTTAGAGAACCAGGAGTAATACAATATTCCGGTTTCTTTATTGTAACGTGATATTGTGTCCAGCAACTGTTCGGTTGAAAGCCGGGTTGTAGTGAGAATATCTAACTTCAGTGACGGATAATAGTCAGCCATTGCTTGTTCCACTTCTTTTTGTGCACACAGGCTGATATAGCGATTATCGGATATGAAAGCAATATTTTTTATCTCCGGTTGAATACGTTGCATGAGTTCAATCGTCTCTTTCATATAGAAAGGTTGATATAAGGTTGTTATATTATAGCCTTTCAACATCTGGCTGGCAGGGACAAGTTCTTTGTCCGATATATTCCGGGAAAGAAGATTTTCGATGCAACCTGGCATGGTTTTGCGTGAATAGCAGATTAAGACAGGGACCTCTTTCCATTCACTGTCGAATAAGGAACGGTATACTATCCATCCGGGATCGCCTATAAAGACAACTACTTTGGGGCGTATGGGATATTTTTCCAGTAAGGAGTTTCTTTTGGCTTCGGCTTCATCCGCGTTCGCGATGGTAGGAACCATCAGTTCTTCTGTGCGGATTGCATATTGCGAGCCATTAAAGGTGTTGTAGATAGATTGATAGACTCCGTTCGTCCAGACTTCGTCGTAATTAACGGAGTTCAGAACAAGGATGTATTCCTGCTTGCCTTGATTATTACCGTATACTAGTGTGAAATGGCAGAGGAAAAGGCTTAGCATGATGATTGCTTTTCGCATAAAGCCTGTATAATTTGAAGTAAAAAAGCCGTCTGAAAGACTTACTGTCGGAAAGAGGTAAGTCTTTTAGACGGCTTTAATGTTGATGTTTTACCCTATTGAATAATAATTTCGTCTACGAACAGATAGGCCGGATTACCTGCGCCGCCATGCCATGCCGGCAGTTTGTCACTTTTGATGATCACTTCCACGTAACGGGCTTTTACCGGATCGAAGGTAATTTCCTGCGGATAGATGCCATCCTTATCGGTTTGTTTCAGGGACGGGATTGTTTTGGATACCACTTCCCTGAAGTTCTTACCGTCTTCGGATACCTTTACGGTAACTCCGGCAGCCCCCATGATCCAGTCGCCTTTAACCACATTGGTATTGAAAGCCACCTTGCTGATTTCGACCGGCTGTTTCAGGTCGATCGCCGCATCCAGGTCTTTTCCCTGGAAGCCCAGCCAACGGCCGGTTTTGTAATTTGTATCACCGGTCAGGCCGTCCGTCATTTCAGGACCACCTTTGAAATCGTATCCTTTACTCGGAGCTACACGCAAAGTAACGGGTTTTGCCGTCGATTTGCTGAAATTGATTTTTTCAGAGAATACGCGGCTGTTGCCTGTCGGACGAACGACAACGGCTTTTATGGTTGCGTTTTCCTTGATCTTTACGGGAGCTTCATATTTATTGCTTGCGCTTGTCGGTTCGCTGCCGTCGAGTGTGTAGTAGATATCACCGTCACCCAGGGTAGAGAGAGTTACGACGACTTCGCTGTTCTCCGTATCGGTGGTGAATTCTGCGTGAATGTCAAAGATATTCTTGGCATAGTTGTAACCCAGGCGGTCATACAGTTTTGTCATACGGACCAGGTGGGGTAGGAAACTCTGGTATTCTTTCTTGCTCGGGTCGGTCCACTGCACTTCGGCAAGGGCTGCCATACGCGGCATAACCATGTATTCAACCTGTGAGAATGTCGGGATATATTCTGTCCAAAGGTTAGCTTGTACGCCGATTACATATTTCTTATATTCGTCAGGAATACCGGCAGTCGGTTCCAGTGAATAAACCCGTTCCAGCGGCAGGTAACCACCGATAGCCAACGGCTCGTTTTCTGTGTCGGTAGATTGGTAATAGTCGAAATAAAGGTACGTGTTCGGTGTCATGATCACATTGTGATGTTGTTTGGCTGCCTCGATACCGCCGTCTACACCACGCCAGCTCATTACCGTCGCATTCGGAGCCAGTCCGCCTTCCAGGATTTCATCCCAGCCGATGATATGGCGTCCTTTGCTTTCCACAAATTTTTCCATGCGTGAGATCACGTAGCTTTGCAGATATTCTTCGGCGCTGTGTTTCTGGTCTCCCTTGATGCCTTCCGCTTTGATGCGTGCCTGGCATTTCGGACAGGTTTTCCAGCGTACTTTCGGACATTCATCGCCTCCGATATGGATATATTCGGACGGGAACAGGTCGATCACCTCTGACAACACATCTTCCAGGAACTGCATTGCCTTGTCGTTGCCGGCACAGATCACATCGTCGGAAATACCCCATTGTGTCCATACTTCATACGGGCCGCCTGTACAACCCAGGTCCGGATAAGCCGCCAACGCAGCTTGCTGGTGTCCGGGCAGGTCGATCTCGGGGATGATTGTGACGAAACGTTCTTTAGCGTAGGCAATGACGTCGCGGATTTCGTCCTGAGTATAGAAACCGCCGTAAGGCTTGCCGTCATATTCACCGGAGTTACGTCCGATCACTGTTTCTTTGCGTTGGGAACCGATTGTCGTCAGTTCCGGATATTTCTTGATCTCGATACGCCATCCCTGGTCGTCTGTCAGATGCCAGTGGAGAGTGTTCATATTGTGCAATGCCAATATGTCGATGTATTTCTTAATAGAATCAGCCGGGAAGAAGTGGCGCGACACATCCAGATGCATTCCGCGATAAGCGAAACGGGGATAGTCGTTGATCGTTACGGCCGGGAGTTCGATATTCATCCCTTCGGCCACTGCGGGAATCGATTTGCGTAAAGTCTGTACGCCGTAGAATACGCCGGCTTCGCTCGCACCTGCAATCTCGATACCTTCCGGAGTAACGGTCAGCCGGTAGCCCTCAGGGTTGGAGATGCTTTTGTCGACCGACAGATGGATCGGCTTGGAACTCTTGTCGGTCCCCACTTTCGGAGCATAGCCGGTTGCTTCCTTAATATAAGAAGCCAGGAACTCGCCAGCCTGTTTCAGTAAGTCATTTCCTTCCGGGTAAATGATGGAAGTAGAAGGCGTTAACACAAAAGAGCTTCCATTGACCATGGAAACTTCCTGCGGAAGAGGGATGATGCCGTAATCGCCTTTCGCGATTTTACCATCGGAACATGCCATCATTCCGGCAAAAGCTGCACACAACAGCGTTAGTTTGCTTAGTTTATTCATGCGTTATTAAAAGTTATAAATGATAATGTCTTTTTCATATATCTTATGATCTGTAACAGATTGTTTCCAAAGATAGTGATTTATTTTATTTCTGAAATGAATCCGGATGGTAATCGGTAAACTTACTATATTTCTATCGTTTTATCTTTCTTGAAAAAGTCGTTGACTTTCTTTACCGTACTGCATCTGGTATAAGCATCATGACAGTAAATAAGGACTTGACCTTCCCTGGCGGCTTTTTCCAGCATGCGGACTTTTTCCTGATAAGAAGTGACCGGGAAGGTATCGTAAGCCGAAATCCACTCCGGTGAAACACTGGCTGCCAGGGGAATCACATCTCCGGCAAAGACGAAAGTTTGTTCGGGAGTATGGATATAAGGAACGATCTGTCCCGGCGTATGTCCGTCGAAGAGGCGCAGGTCGATGTCCGGACAAAGTTCCGTGTCGGTATCGATGAGGCGCAGTTGTCCGTTGTCGGCTATCGCCTTCATATTTTCTATGAAGTAAGAATCCTTTTCCAGTGCGTTCGGATGTAGGAAATTATCCCATTGTTTGCGGCTGACCCAGTATGTCGCGTTGGGAAAAGCCGGATAGATTTCTCCCGTCTCTTCATTTTTTAAGGTTGAATAACCGCAATGGTCAAAATGCAGGTGGGTGAGGACAACGTCCGTCACTTGTCCGGGTGAGATGCCGCGCTTATGTAATTCTTCCCCCAGATCGACCAGGTCGAAGAAATTATAATAGCTCAGTTGCCGGAGATGTTTCGTGCCTGCTCCGTTGTCGATAAGGATCACTTTTTCGGGAACGTTTGATACAAGCAGGCTCCTCATTGCCAGGACGCAGCCGTTGGTTTCGTTGCTGGGGTAACGCCGGCTCCAGGCAGTTTTCGGAATCGCTCCGAACATGGCGCCGCCGTCTGCATAAAAGTAGCCCGTATCGATTATCTGTATATCCATTTCACTTTTTTTGTGTCAAAGATAAGCATGTTTTTTCTATTCCTTATATGTTGATGCTTGATGAAAATGTGTACATTTGCGACAAATTCAAAGTGATGCGAAAAGTTCATTTAATCTCCGTAACCGAACCTCTTGTGCTTGACCTGGCTTTGGCTATTCATGAGAAGGGATATGATGTGAGTGTTTCCGGCAATGGTATAACAGAAGATGTGATAGCAAAGCTGCACGCTGCCGGTTGTACTTGCCATGGAAACGGTTGGTTTCCGGAGAGATTAACAAAGGATAATAATTTTGTCGTTCTGGGTGCCACTGTCAAACAGGATAATCCGGAACTGATAAGAGCTAAGGAATTAGGGTTATTAATTCTCTCTATACCTGAATTTATTTTTCAGCGGACCAAAGAGAAGACACGGGTAGTTGTTGCGGGAAGCCGCGGAAAGAAAACAATTATCTCGATGATCATTCGTGCCCTTCAACGTCAGAAGCTGGCTTTCGACTATGCATTGACCAGCGAGATTCCTTTGTTGCCGAATCGTGTACATATGAGTTATGAAGCACGCATCGCCCTGATCGAAGGTGATGAACATGTTACGTCTGCTTTGGAGAAACGTTTCCAGCTGGAGTTTTTCCGTCCCCATATCGCGATATTGACCAATCTGTCATGGACGCCGGATACCGACCATCCCACTCCGGATGCTTATTATGATACGTTCAGGAACTTCACGACCCTGATCGAACGTGAAGGCAAACTGATTTATTTTGAAGGCGACCCGGCTGTGAAGCAGCTGGCTGAGGAAGTGCGCGAGGATATTACAGCCATCTCTTACGGCGAACATCCTGTGATTGAGAAAGACGGGGCGACGTTCCTCCAGACCCGTTACGGGGATTTCCCGATACATGTCCCGGACAGTTATTTCCTGACAAACCTCAATGCTGCACGTCTGGCTTGCCGTCAGTTAGGTGTTAAAGATGCTGATTTCTATCGGGCGATATCCGAATATAGTGTATCTTTGCAACCATGATTGTAGCGAAGCAAAAAAGAAAAGAAAATATAGCCGAGTATCTGTTATACATGTGGCAGGTGGAAGACCTGATACGTGCCAACCAGTTTGACATCGATTCGATCCGCCGTACGGTGATCGCCCAATACGACCAGCCGGACGATGTGAAAGAAGAAATAGCCGGATGGTATGAGGAACTGATTGAGATGATGCGTAGCGAAGGTGTCAAGGAAAAAGGACATATCCAGTTGAACAAGAATGTCATCATTGCCTTGACCGACCTGCATCTGCGGCTGCTTAAATCTACGAAAGAAATGGTTTACGGGGCGGCCTACTATAAAACGCTCCCTTATATAGTGCAACTCCGCGCAAAATCCGGGGGAGAGGACTTACCTGAACTGGAGACCTGTTTTAATGCAATCTATGGCTATCTGCTTCTCCGTATGCAGGGAAAAACCGTCAGTCCGGAAACGCAGGAAGCGATCAAACAGATCAGTTCTTTTCTGGCCCTCCTTGCCGAAAAGTATCGTGAAGATATGAACGGAGAATTGAAATTAGAAGATTAATGACATGAAAACAATTCTGGTAACCGGTGCCAATGGGCAACTGGGTAATTCGATTCGTTTGTTAGCCGGCAAATATTCCGGATATAATTTCCTGTTTACGGATGTCGACACGTTGGACATTACCGATCCTGCTGCTGTGCGGGCGATGGTAAAGGACAACGGAGTGAACTATATATTGAACTGTGCCGCCTATACGGCCGTCGATAAGGCGGAAGACGACGAGGCCCTGTGCCGCCGCATCAATACTTTTGCTGTCGGTGTATTGGGTAAAGCTGCACATGAGGCGGGAGCTAAAATGATTCACGTCTCTACCGATTATGTATTTAGTGGAACAAACTGTCGTCCTTATGTGGAGACCGATGTCACCCGGCCTGTTTCGGCTTACGGCCGGACTAAATTGGCCGGTGAGGAGATTTTACAGGAAGTTTGTCCCGATGCGGTGATTATCCGTACCGCCTGGTTATATTCGGAGTTCGGGAATAATTTCGTGAAGACGGTGCTCCGTCTGGGAAAAGAACGGGATGAGCTCGGTTTCGTATTCGACCAGATCGGGACACCGACTTATGCAGGCGACCTGGCAGCAGCCATTCTCACGGTGGTTGACTCTGGCGAGCGGGATGCCTTTGTGCCGGGGATTTACCATTTTTCCGACGAAGGTGTTTGCAGCTGGTATGATTTTACGGTGAAAATCCTTGAGGTGGCCGGAATAGAATGCCGCGTCCGTCCGATCGAAACGAAAGATTACCCGACAAAGGCGGTCCGTCCTCCTTATAGTGTATTGAATAAGAAGAAGATAAAAGAAACATACGGCATCGTCATCCCGCATTGGGAAGAGAGTCTCCGCGTTTGCATGGAGAAACTGTAGGTTGTTGATAACCCTGTTGATATGTTGATAAGTATGTTGAAAACCCTGTTCATAACCCTGTTTGAAATAAAATAAACGATATAAAAATGAGTCAGTATTCAGAAGAGATTAAAAGAAGAAGAACGTTTGCTATTGTCAGCCACCCGGATGCCGGTAAGACCACATTGACGGAAAAACTGCTGTTGTTCGGTGGCGCGATCCATGTGGCAGGAGCTGTTAAGTCCAACAAGATCAAGAAGACGGCGACCTCCGACTGGATGGAAATAGAAAAACAACGTGGAATCTCCGTTGCAACCTCTGTGATGGCTTTCGACTATGACGACCATAAAGTAAATATCCTCGATACCCCGGGTCACCAGGACTTTGCCGAAGATACTTTCCGTACGTTAACAGCCGTAGACAGTGTAATTATTGTAATCGACATTGCCAAAGGTGTGGAAGCCCAGACCCGTAAGTTGATGGAAGTCTGCCGTATGCGCAAGACACCGGTGATCGTGTTTGTCAACAAGATGGACCGTGACGGTAAAGATCCTTTCGACCTTCTGGATGAGATAGAAGAAGAATTGCAGATAAAAGTGCGCCCTTTGAGCTGGCCGATCGATATGGGACAGCGTTTCAAAGGGGTATATAATATATATGAACAGAAACTCGACCTCTATACGCCGAGCAAACAGTATGTGACGGAAAAGATCGAGTTCAACGACATCAACAGCCCGGAGCTGGAAAACCATATCGGCGATACGCTGGCTGAAAAGCTGCGTGCGGACATCGAGCTGATCGAAGGCGTTTATCCGGAGTTCGATGTGGATACGTATCTGAAAGGGGATATCGCCCCTGTCTTTTTCGGCTCTGCCCTGAACAACTTCGGCGTGAAGGAGTTGCTGGATTGCTTTATCAAGATTGCCCCGTCTCCCCGTCCTATTCAGGCGGTGGAACGTGTGGTTGAACCGGAAGAGGATAGCTTCACCGGCTTTATCTTTAAGATACATGCCAATATGGACCCGAACCATCGCAGTTGTATCGCTTTCGTAAAGATCTGTTCCGGTCGTTTCGAGCGTAACGCTCCTTATAAACATGTCCGTTTCGGCAAACAATTGCGTTTCAGTAGCCCGACTGCTTTTATGGCGCAGAAGAAGGAGACGGTGGACGAGGCTTTTGCCGGCGATATTATCGGTTTGCCGGATACCGGGAATTTCAAGATCGGCGATACGCTGACTTCTGGTGAAGAGCTTCATTTCAAGGGATTGCCCAGCTTCTCTCCGGAAATGTTCAAATACATTGAAAATGCCGACCCGATGAAGGCCAAGCAATTGAACAAAGGTATCGAGCAGTTGATGGACGAAGGTGTGGCACAGCTTTTCACCAACCAGTTCAACGGCCGCAAGATTATCGGTACGGTAGGGCAGTTGCAGTTTGAGGTTATCCAGTACCGCCTGCTGCATGAATACGGCGCACAATGTAAATGGGAACCGATCAGCTTGTACAAAGCCTGCTGGATCGAGAGTGACAATCCTGTTGCTTTAGAGAATTTCAAGAAACGTAAATCCCAGTATATGGCGCTCGACAAAGAAGGGCGCGACGTCTATCTGGCCGATTCCGGCTATGTGCTGACCATGGCACAGCAGGATTTCCCGGATATCAGGTTCCATTTTACTTCGGAATTCTGATAAGGAACGTGTCCGGTTTTGCCGCTTTCCATCATAAATTGGGGGATTGGGATTCATTCAAAATTTATCAGTTTTGAATGTTACTTTTCTCTAGAAAGAAAAGTAACCAAAAGTTCA